>JAGVCC010000139.1 GCA_020059395.1 Chitinophagales bacterium
GCCTTTACCTTAATACAAATTACTTTATTGCAAACCAGCAATGGAAATACAGAGATGGTGAAAGCATAGGAGACTGGATTGAATTTGATAACACTTTGTATAAAGTAAGCGGAAGAACCATTTATAAAAACAATATTGCTGCAGGTAAAATTGTTTTTTGTTTTGGAAAAAACTGATAGTTAAAAACATTGCAACAGGGCAAACCGGCAATTATATAAACAAGACGAATTTTTAGCGTAAAATTTTAAGCAACCTTTACATCTAAAGCTTTAATTGATTTCAGGATAGTTCCTTTTGCAGATAACTCTTCTTCAATATCAAAATCATCCTGTAGGCCCAGCCAAAACTTGGCAGAGTTGCCAAAGTATTTGCTTAAACGCAAAGCGGTATCAGCTGTAATTCTACGGTTACCTTTAAGTATTTCAGAAACACGGGTTTGCGGTATTTCAATATCTTTTGCCAGTTTGTAGGCGGTAATATTAAAAGGCATAAGAAACTCTTCAAAAAGAATTTCGCCGGGATGTATATTTTTAAGCTTTGCCATTATATTTAAATTTAGTGATAATCAATTATTTCAACTTCTGATGCGTTGCCGGAATTCCATTTAAAAATTAGTCGCCATTGGTCATTAATACGGATGCTATAAAAGTCTTTTAGTTTCCCTGACAGTTTTTCCAGCCTGTTTGCCGGTGGTATTCTCAAGTCGGCAATATCTGCGGCGTTATTAATCATTCTTAATTTTCTTCTGCCAATATTTTGAATTTCAACAGGTAATTTTTTTACCCGGTTACCCAGCCATACTTGTTCTGTTTCCGAATTGCCAAAAGAAATAATCATACTGCTGTTTCAGGTTACTAACGCCAAAAGTAAGTATTTTTTTACAAAAAATGAATATAACTACGAAGACGCTAAGGCATAAAGGAAAAATGCGTAGCATTTTTTCAGCTTCGTGTCTTTGCGCCTTTGTGGCAAAACTTTTTCAGCTTAGCTGATAAAAAATTACTTGTGATATTTTAAGGGATATTTCTAATTTTAACTGGTATAAGTCAGTCTATAACCTGACAATATTTATCTTTTCGTCAGCCAATAACCTTGCGCCGGGTAGCCAGCCAAACCCCGCAATACACCACCCACACCACCGAAAAACCCACCAGCCCTTTTATATTCCACAGCACATCTTCTTTATCAAACCGGCCATGTATTTTACGGCTAAAAAATTTGTTGCTGTACTCCTGCGCCCACTCAATACATACACCCATTGCAAACAGTAATATAAAAATGAGCAGGTGCGGCAGCAACTGCCGCTGTGCAAACAGTATATTTAAAAACGCCGCCGCCAAAAAATAAAACAGGCAGTGCAGCTGTTTATCATAATGCCGAAAAACCGCCGGAAGTTTTAACATAAACCCTGCTATGGCAATGCTGAATGCAAAACCGGTGAGGAAGAGTTTTTGTGGTATGGTGAGGTGGAGTTTCAATGTGTGGAGGGTAAAGATAATTGATAAGGATTATTAGTTGCTTCTGTATTGCACTGTTTGCCGGATACAAGACAACGGCGTGTTGAGGTTGTGGAGTGGGATTAGGAAAAAGTGGAACACCAACAACGGTGGAATTAGGCTATATCGAAGTGTTTATGAGCTAATTTCAATAGGTCTAAGAAGCTTTTCATCATCGCTAAGTGTTAACAAGACAGAATCTTTAAAGGCCTCAGGGTACTTGCCGAGACCTGTTGTTAATATTATTTGATATTCCTCTTTTTTATGATTTTCCGTAATCTTGTTAATTTGAGAAAGGGCTTGCTTAAGATTTTCAGAATCAACCCCTGCTGTTTCAGGAGTATCAATCAATAGAAGTTTCGGATATTTAACATCTGCATTGTCCAAGGATAATTTTAAAAGCGTAAAAAAGTACATTATCCTTATTGCAACAGAAGCACTTGCTTCTTTATAGATGCCACCGTCAATAATAGGCATGTAATCATCGTATCCAATGGTGGCACTTCTGCAATTAGGTAAGGTGTTTATAATAAGGTCATTGTAAATCGTGTTAAATTCATCGACTTTAGATTTGATGTCAGCACTGGCCTTAGCTTCCAAGAGCCTTACAGAGTCACGCAAGGTTTCATAAAGAGAATTAATAGCGGTATATCTTTTTTGTAAACTATCTCGCTTTTCTTCGATTTCTATTTTTTGCATTAATGAATTAATCTCAGATCGAGCCGCTAAAATTGAGTCGTCAGCTTGTTTTAGCTCTTGCCTATTACTCGAAAAATCATATTCACCAATCCAGAATGTAAGCTGGTTTTTATACTCTTCTAGTTGATTTTCAAATTGCTCAATTTGCTTACCCAATGAACTGGTTTCTTCTAGGCAAGATGAAATTGCAACATCTATAGTTTCGATTGATTTTTGTTTTGATTTTAGGATGTCAGTATATTCATCACTACTATAAAAGAAACGTTCATACTGTTCTTCCTCAATATCACTGCCACAGACGCAATGACCTTTGACTCTATTAACTTCCCTCAAACAATAAGGACAGGTATCCGCAGAGAATAGACTAAGTTTTTCATGCGAATGGATAATCTTACTAATTTGAGTGACTTCTAAAATTACATTGTCACGGAGTCTTCTAAGCTTTCCAAGTTCATTCGCAACGTCATTATATGACTTGTTCTTTTCGTTTAATGATAACTCATTGGTAAGTATTTGTGATTTTATTTCATTTATTTGAGTGTAAAAGCGATTTTTGGGTCTTTGCTGATCCCTTATAGATTCCCTATAAATATTTAATTTAGCTAGTTGCTCTTCCTTTTCTACCTTAGCTTTTTGTAAAAAAACCAAATTCAGGTCTTCTTCGCTGGAATGTGACCTTAAAGAGCCGACATAGTCATCGAGTATAGCTTTCGCAATGGTTTTTTCCTTTTCTTTTTCCTTGAATTTAGCGAAAGTCGAATAATATTCCGCAAAGGTTTTACCCACTAGTAATTCAAAAATAATTTTTCTGATTAATTCTGAATCAGAAATAAAATTTTCTAAATCTGCAGGTTTATAAACCTTTTTAGGATTTAGTTCTTGATTGTGGTAAATCAACCGCAATAAATCTTTGAAGTTAATTTTGGAATTATGTGTTCCTTGAAAAACTTCAATTGTATCAATTCCAAGTTGCGAAAGAATCCAATCTGAAAAGATTTCTTTTTCATTTTTACTTCTATTTATAGGAAACACTTTTGCATCAGTTACACCTGAGAGCACTGTTATATCAGTACTGCTTATGTACCTGATAAAACTATACGGGATCGCATCAATCAATAAATCTAATCTTACAAAATTATTCTTATCCTGCGTTAGTTCACGGTGTGTCTCTTTGTTACTTTGAGTAAATTCCTCAACTTTTCCACTTAATCCGTAATAGATTAGGTTCATGAAAGTGGATTTGCCATTGCCATTCTTTCCCTCAATAATATTTAACCCTGCTTTGAGTTCGGGAGATTCAAAGGAAAAATTTTCTCCGCTATAAATAACTTTCTTAATTATTATTTTGCCCATGTTTTTATTCCATGATTTTCAAAAAGTTTTGTAAGTAGGGTGTCCAAGGTAAGCGATGATGATCTTTGAATGGTTGTGCTTAATAAATTTAAATTATTAAGTTCCAACTTAAAAAGCTCCTTATCAAAAAATGTATTTTTCAATGCCAAATCCGTAAGACAGATATTGACAACGTCTTTACCTTGCTCTCTTTCTAACTTTATTAACCCTTGATTTTCTAATGTAAAAAGCAAACGTATAATTTGATTTAGTCTAAGTAATCCGTTTGCGTAGGCTCGTGTAAAAAGTTCCCGGTCAATTGGATTTACTATCACCCCTTTGTTTTTTATAGTATTGGCTAAGTTTCTATTTGAAACAAAATCAATCATGAAAGCTAACTTGCGATAATCTTTGAACGTTCGCTTTCCACAAATACAATCCAGACCGTATAAAATTAATAATATATTATAGGTCAGAAAATAAAAGTCGTCTCCCTTGGAGAACATTATCTTTTTCTTTATGGTAGGATTTATCTCCATGATTAATTTAGCGCCAAATAACAGCTATCAAACAGTTCCAATACAATTCCCTCAATTACAGGATCACTTTTTAAAGTGTAATTAAAATCAGTAGATAAAGTTGATACATAATTTTTAGCGGCAGCATATAAGAAATCAAAAAGCTTATCTACCTCCTCTTGAGATGTTAGCGTTCCAGCCGGAATTTTTTTAAGGTAACCTTCAAGTTCCTCTGCACACTTTTCGAAAATTCTGTATCGAAGTGATAAAAAATTTTTATCTAATGATTTATCATCTTGCAATATGCGGCTGCCTGATGTTTTTCTAGCATAAAAGCTAATTCTTTTTGATTCAGCTTGACTGCATACCGCTTGAATTTTATCTATAATATTTCTTTTGTCGATAGGTGGAGGAATCTGACTCCAGATTTTAAAAATAGGATCGTCTGCTTTTAAGATGGCTGCTGAATCTGATACTTGTGAGAAAATAAGTTTCACATCAGAAAGATTGACGAACTTTCCCAATAAATCTGTTACACATTGCCTTTCATCTAATAAGTCCATTAAGTTACGAAGAATTATTTCCTCCTGACCGATATGGGTATGATTAAAAAGCTTACAGCTTTGAAGTTTTCCTAAAACTAGTTTTTGTGTTTCTTCCTCATTGCATTCACCAAATTTCCAATCAATTTTTTTTAAAAATGCTTTCCAGTCCTCGTCAGTAAATGCTTCAAGGTTTTTAATGTTGCCATCACCGTTTTTTCCTTTGTATTGTTCCTTATACTCAGCAATAACTAATGCTTTAACAGCCGGAAGTAGCTTGGGGCAATCAAAATCATATTCTTTTAATAATTCAAGAATTGGCTTGTCTGGTAGATCAATATTTAATTTAACTACTGTTGCGGATTTGCTTTCTTTACCGATATTGTTTGTTGCATAAAAGCCGAGATAGACCTCTTTGCTTTTTATAATATACTCAACCCACATATCACAAAAGCCAATCATAGTATTTATAATCTCATGGCTGTTAAACGTGAATTTTGTTTCTTCGTCGAAGTTTTTATTTTGCTCCAAGTAGTCCTTTTGTAGCTTAATGTCTTTTATAAAAACATCGTCCTTAACCTCAACGGCAGCATAAATATGCGGCTTTTCTGATTTTTCGATAGCATCCAGAATAAGATAGATACACCTTAATCTTTGCAGACGTGGCCCTTTAGCTTTATCTCCAGCTTCTCTGTTTATTGTTGATACCACTGGCATGTACTTGGTAAGTAAGTGATTTAAGAATAACTGTTTTGGTTATAAGACCCTAAAAATAACAATATTTAAATATAAATCAACGATGTTGTACCAATGTGTTCTAACAAAAGAAAATTGCCAAGAGTGTTCTTCCCCGCAATGTCTCTTTACGCTAGCCTGCGCTTAGCCAAGGGACGTTGCGGTTGCAGCAAGGTTGTATTTTGTAAGTGTTGTTGCCTTAGTAATGTAATACCTCCTGTTTTAGTTAGCTGCTGCTGCCTCTTTTTGGCGGGCAGACACAGCGGGGAAGCCAACAACAACTTATTCAGCCCCAAACAATTTGTCCACCCCTCTCCAAAATATGGCTATTTATGGGTAATTAATTACCCTTTTCCATTCATTTATGGATAAATACGGGTATTTTTATGCTATGCAAACAGAAACCCTAACCATAACACCCGAAATACTTATGCTTATTGCAGCGATAGATGAGTTTAAAGGAGCATGGCGTGCCCTGGGCCTTTTGGCACCGGAGCAACTAAGCGGTTTAAAAAAAGTAGCCACCATTGAAAGTATCGGTTCTTCAACCCGTATTGAGGGCAGCAAATTAAACGATAAGGAAGTGGAAACACTGCTGGCCAGCCTGCAGTTACAAAACTTTGCAACTAACGATGCACAGGCAGTGGCCAGTTATGCAGCGGTGATGGATGAGGTGTTTCAAAGTTTTAATGCTGCTGAGCTGTCGGAAAATTATATAAAACAACTGCATGTCCTGCTGCTGCAACACAGTTATAAAGACGAATGGCACCGGGGCCATTACAAAACATTGCCCAATCATATAGAGGCTTTTGATGCTAATGGCAAAAGCCTGGGCATTGTGCTTGAAACAGCCACACGTTTTGAAACGGGCTTGCGTATGCAACAACTTATTGCATGGACCAACAACGCCTTTGCAGAAAAAAAACTGCACCCGCTGCTGATAACCGGTTTTTTTATTGTGGAGTTTTTAGCCATTCACCCTTTTCAGGATGGTAATGGCCGTTTATCAAGAGTGCTTACAACTTTTTTGCTGCTTAAATTTGGTTATGCGTATATGCCATACAGTTCGTTAGAGGCTGTTTTAGAGCAAAGCAAAGAAAATTATTATTTGGCACTGCGGCAAACGCAGGTTACCTTAAAAACTATTCATCCAAACTGGCAACATTGGTTGGTTTTCTTTTTAAGAGCATTGCAACAGCAAAAGCACCGGCTGCAAATAAAATTAGAAGGTAAAAAACCTTTTGTAGCACAGTTGCCTCCACTTTCTGTTAAAATACTGGAGCTTGTAAAATTAAAAGAGCATATTACTACAAGGGAGGTGGTTACTGTTACAAACGCTAATAGAAATACGGTGAAGAAACATATTGAAACACTGGTGGCAAATAATTACCTGTTGCTAAATGGAACGGGTAAGGGCACCTGGTACACAATGACACGGTAAATTTGTAACTTTTAATAACCTTACATAAAACCCTGTTTACAAAAACTACAGGTTAAGGTTATAACTGGTGCTGCGGCCTCCGGCTGTACCGGCAAGAATAAACGCACCGGTTTCAATTAGCTGCTGCATATCTCTTGTTGCAGTAGCCTTAGAAGTCTTTGTTATTCCAGTATACTTTCTTGCATTCATGCCGCCTTCAAATCCTTTCGTGCCTTCTTCCAGCATCCGCTTTATAACAGTAAGCTGACGCTGGTTCAATGTATCTTTAAAACGGTCAAAGAATTTTGTTTTCTTCAATGTAAATGCTATCTCCTGTTCGGCATCGGTTTGTGCAGCTATAATTGTTTTAACAAAATACGCCACCCATGCTGTAATGTCGTTTAATTGCTGTGCTTTTTCTAATGAATTGTAATACACTTTTTTATTTGCCTCTATTGTTCGGGACAGGCTTAACACAACCGGCCGGCCTATGGTTTGCGACAGGGCTTTTTCTGCAACAGCCCGGCCAATTCTTCCGTTTCCATCTTCAAAAGGGTGTATGGTTTCAAAATATAAATGTGCTATTGCTGAGCGAACAGGTGCTTTTTTAATTTCCTGTTTGCCACCCGGTGCCGTATCATTAAACCATTTAATAAACAGTTGCATCTCTTCTGGCACTTGTGCAGATGGTGGTGCTTCATAATGCACTTTTTCTTTTCCACTTGCTCCGGAAATAACCTGCATGGCTTCTTTATGTGTACGCCATTTACCAATTTCTATTTTTTGGTTTTCTCCAAGCAGCATTTTATGCCATGCAAAAAGCTTTTGTTCCGTTAAAGGCTCTTTAAATGTTTTGCGAACGTCAATCATTAGTTCACCCAAACCGGCGGCAGATTTGTCTTTAATGTTTTCTGTATCATAAACCAGCCCTAAATTTTTTCTTATGGAAGAAAGCACATCTTTTCTGCTGGGGTATTCGCCTTCAATCTCCGAGGTTTTTATAGCTTCTGTAAGTATAATTTCAACAATAGCATCCTGTCTGCTTTCTTCTGGCAAGCCTTCTAAAATGCCGGATACCCTTCCCACTTTTTCTGTAAAAATCATTAGTTCATCCTCCACGCCATCCAGCGTAAAAGTAAATTGCCGCCAGTCTTTTAATTGCCAGTTATA
>JAGVCC010000335.1 GCA_020059395.1 Chitinophagales bacterium
CCCAGCACTCATGACATGAGTACCATACGTGGCTGGTGGGAAGAAGACAATAAAAAAACACAACTGTTTTATAATACGACAATGGGCCGCTATGGGGAAGCGCCCTATTTCTGCGAAGCATGGGTGAATAAGGAAATTGTATTGCAGCATTTACATTCACCTGCTATGTGGAGCATATTTCAATTGCAGGACTGGATGGGCTGTGATGAAAAAATACGCCGCAGCAACCCTGCCGAAGAACGAATAAATATACCTGCAGACCCCAATCATTACTGGAAATACCGCATGCACATTACACTGGAAGCGTTGCTTGCCAACGATGAATTTAACCTGGCGGTTAAAGAATATGTTACTGCAAGCGGCAGGTAATTTTTATGGTGTTGGAGATAGCTTTAAACCGTTAATGTTTTTTTGCAAAACTTTTTTCTCCTGCTTTAATGGCAACAGGCAATAAGTTTTCCTTAGGAGGAATAGGGCAGTTGTAGCCGTTGGAGTAAGCACAATAAGGGCTATAAGCTTTATTAAAGTCTATTAACACCGTATCGTTTTTAATGTCGTAAGTAAAAATATCAATATAGCGGCCGCTGCCGTATGTTTCATCACCAGTGGTGGCATCAGTAAAAGGAATAAACAAATAGCGGCCGTATTGAGGATTGTTTTCTAAAGCTTTTGAGCGGTACAGGGTAAGTGTAAGTGCTGTATCATTTATAGAAAAGTGTATTTTTCCGTAGCGGACAAAATCTTTCTCCGGAATTTTTGTCCCGCTTGTTTTCATCACCACAACAGTTGTATCTGTCGATTTTTCAAATCGGCATTGCACTTTAAAGTTTTCATTTACCGGAAAAAAACGAAACAGCTTTTTGTTGGAACCTTTTACCACTTCATGAGTGGCAACATAATTACGCTGATAGGCTTTTATTGCTGTGATATAATTGTTGGCTGTTTGTGCCTTTACAAAAAAAATATTTATTGAAAAAAATACGATTGTTAATAATTTCATGCAGTTTGCTTGTGTAAATTTTAAAACAGTAGTTGTTTGTTTTTCTGTTTGCACTGCTTAGTGCTTCCTTTGTTAGTTCATCATTAGCACATTTACGCTGCGCTGTAAAATGTTAAATGCAATTTCTGCCATCAGGTTTTCTTTATCCAGTGTAGGGTTTACTTCAGTAATTTCAAAGCAGCTTATTTTGCGGTGCTGCATAAACTTGCTTATTAAATCTTCTGCCTCTCTTTCCCTTAACCCGTTGGTTACCGGCGTACCGGTGCCGCGGCTTATGCTGCTGTCAAGGCTGTCCACATCAAAACTTAAATAAATATCTGTACAGTCGGCCAGGTAGCGTATGGCTTTGCGGTACACAATTTCGGCACCATTACGCCTTACTTCGCCGGTGCTAAAAACTTTTATGCCGTATTTTTCAATAATGTGCTTTTCTTCTTTTTCAAAATCTCTTAATGAAATATAAACAATGTCCTCTGGCAACACTTTGGGAGATATTTTACCAATATTTTTTAGCTGTTCCCAAAGGCGGGAAGTTTTTTCATCAATGTCGTGTATTTTAAAATCCAAATTGTCTTCTGCAAGGCTGGCACTTAAAGGCATGCCGTGCATGTTACCGCTGGGAGTTGTGTAAGGGGTGTGCAGGTCGGCATGTGCATCAATCCAAACAATGCCCAATTTACTTTTAGGCTTAGCCATTTTAAGGCCGGCAATAGTGCCGGCTGCATTACTGTGGTCGCCGCTTATAATAACCGGAAAAAAATTATTTTTCACCGTATCATGCACTGCTTTTGCAACCCTTTCGCAAACGGTAATAACTCCATTAACTCTTTTTGCAAAAGGAGATTGTATGGGTTCAAACAACAACTGGTTTTCAACCTCAATTTTTTCTGATGGAAAATGCACAAAGAAATTACTCATAAAATCAAGTGCTGCAATTTTTACAGCTTCAATCCCCAGGCTGGCACCACGGGTTCCTGCACCTATTTCAGAAGGTACCTCAATCAGTTTTATATTTTTCATGTATAAACCGGCTGGCAAGCACGGCATTTTGTTATGCTCAAAGCTACAACTTTCCTTTTAAGGGATTTATTTGCCGGTTAGAACTGATGCAGCCGTCAATGCGGAAACGCACAAACATATCCTCGCTGTACCAGTCCTGCTTACGGGTTTTGGCTATTACATCTGTGTGCAGCTGGCTGCCGTAGGCAAATGCTTTCATGGCGGCTTTACTTTCCCAAATACTGAATGTAGCCTGTTTAAGATACGGCACTTCTCCAATGCCATAAGATTTAATAAAACCGGGTGCTTTATTCATTTCGTCACTTACAGTTTCCACATGCTCCCAAAAAGCTTTTTGTTTTTTTATCCGTATACTGGCACGTGTAAGCACAGCAAGCTGGCCTTCGTAGTCTGATTTTGGAGGAAGTTCTCCAAAGGCTTTTTTGCCATCCCATAATCCGTGGCCCTCAATAGGCACCAGCAGGTAGGTAAGTGTTTCGCAATTAAATGTGTTAAACCACCAGTTTATAAAAGGGCCGTATAATTTTTTTACTGCTATCTCTGCAGAAGTATTTTTAAGCTGTACATGTTTAAAATTAAGGGTAGATACGTTTAAAATAGCCCACTGCGAAAAATCTGGTTTTTTACTAAAAGTACCGCCTTTGCCACTGCCCATCAGTTTCCAAAAATTACTACGGCGGCCAAGCCAAAGCGGTAAACGAAACAGTGCCATAGCCAAAAAACCAAACAGCAAAAAGCGTCGGGGGTATTTTATTATGGTAAGGGAAACAGTCATATTTGGTAATTGTGCAATATAGTTGAAAGTTTTTCGTTTAATACAAAGAACACATGTTTTTTGCTATAAACTTTTAGTTTGTTTGTGCTTTTAGTTAAGAAACAGCCCCCTGATTCCTCAGGGGGCTTTTCAATTATAATAAGGTTTAGGTTGGTATAAATATAGCTATAAAAGCTTAAAACTGCTCCAGCTTGCTAAAGAAAAAGTCTCCTTCAATAGCTGCATTTTCATTGCTGTCGCTGCCATGCACAGCATTTTCACCCAAAGATGTTGCATATAATTTACGAATAGTGCCTGCATCCGCATTAGCCGGATTGGTGGCACCAATTAGTTTTCTAAAATCTTCCACGGCATTTTCTTTTTCCAGTATTGCTGCGGTAATTGGCCCACGGCTCATAAACTCCACCAGCTCACCGTAAAAAGGGCGCTCTTTATGTACAGCATAAAATGCTCCTGCTTTATCTGCGCTTAAGTGCGTCATTTTCATGGCCACAATTCTAAAACCAGCTGCATTAATCATCTGTAAAATTGCTCCTGTGTGGCCATTTGCAGTGGCATCGGGCTTAATCATTGTAAACGTTCTGTTACTCATAGTGTAATTTTTTGAGGCGCAAAGATATAGTTTTTAAGTTTACGGTTTATAGTTTAAAGTTATAAAAGTCTACCGCGGCAATGCTTCATAATGCTGTTTTAAACAACCAAAAACAACAAACTGAAAACTATAAACTGGAAACTTTCACCTACTTTTGCGCCGCTTTATGCAGCCAATACAAAATATATATCCGCAGCTTGCTCAACCCAAAAAGGTTGTAGTTACCATGCACCAAAAGCCAGATGCCGATGCAATGGGCAGCACTCTTGGGCTGGCGCATTTTTTAAAACAATTTGGACATACCGTTACGGTAATTTCCCCAACCAACTGGGCAAATTTTTTAAACTGGATGCCCGGTTGTAAAGATGTACTGGATTATGAGGCACCGAATGATAAAGCCAATAATGCCATTGCTGCGGCTGAATGGATTTTTTGCCTGGACTTTAATACCCTTAGCCGCACCAAACGCATGGAGGAACAATTGGTTAGTGCAGCGGCAGAGAGAATTTTGATAGACCATCACAGGGAGCCGCAAACTGCTGTTTTTGCTTATGGTATTAGCGATACCGGAAAAAGCAGCACCTGCGAAATGGTATACGATTTTATAGTAAACAGCGGCCATGAGCAAATGATCACCAAAGAAATAGCCGAATGTTTATACGCAGGTGTAATGACCGATACCGGCTCTTTCCGTTTTCCATCTACCACGGCAAGCGTACACCAAATGGTGGCCGCCCTTAAAGAAAAAGGACTTGATCATAGCCAGATTCATGAAAATCTTTTCGACAATTTTTTGGAAAGCAGGTTCCGTTTTTTTGGGCATATATTGCAAAACAGAATGGAGATTTTTTATGAATACAATACAGCACTTATTGCAATACCCCAACAGGATTTAATAAAGTTTGACGTAAAAACCGGAGATACGGAAGGTTTGGTAAATTTTCCTTTAAGCATTAAAGGCATAAAGCTGGCAGCAGTTATTATTGACAGGGGAGAAGAACGTAAAAGCTCTTTTCGCAGCAAGGGCGGATTTGATGTAAATACTTTTGCAAGAACTTATTTTAATGGCGGCGGCCATTTTAATGCTGCCGGAGGTGCTGGTAAAGATACATTGGATGAAGAAGTGGCTAAATTTAAAAAAGCTATTGAAGAAAACCGCAGCCAGTTAAGCAGTTATCAATTTTAAAAAAATAAAAAACAAACAATGTTGAACGCAGTGAAACCCAATAAAGCGGGGAAACAATTGGTTTACGCAGCAGTTATTTGCGCAGTGGCGCTGGTGGCCTGTAACAAACCTTACAAAAAAATGAAAGACATGCCCGGTGGCATGGAGTATAAAATTATTGGTGGAGATGGTAAAAAAGCAGCTTATGGCAACTATCTAGAAATTGCAGTAACACAAACTTATGGTGATTCTGTTTTGTCTGATGCTGGTGAAACACCAACCTCTGTTGCCTGGCTTGACAGTACCCAGTTACAGAAAGGCTATCTTGAAGTATTTAAAACACTTCACATTGGAGACAGCGTTGTTTTCAGACAAGCTGTAGATTCTTTAATGAAATTAGGCGCTAACCTGCCTCCTTTTATGAAAAAGGGCAAATATGTTTACTCTAAACTTAAGGTAAAAAACATTTTTACCACCAGAGAACAGGCAGACAGCTGCACTGCAGCGCAAATGACTTTGCAAAAAACAAAAGATTCTGTTTTTGCACAGGCTCAAATACTTAAAGACAATAAAGTGATTGAAGAATACCTTGCAAAAAATAAAATTACTGCCGTAAAAGCAAAGCAGGGTACATATGTACAAATACTGAGCGAAGGCGCTGGTGCAACAGCCGATACAGGCTTGGTGGCATTAGTAAATTATACAGGCCGTTTGTTAAATGATACCAAAGCTTTCGATTCTAATACCGATACTGCTTTTCAGCATCCGGAGCCTTATCCGGTTGTAATGTCTCAACCAGAGGTAATAGCAGCATGGGCTGATGGACTTAAACTGCTTAAAAAAGGCAGCAAAGCAAAATTCTTTGTACCATCATCGCTGGGGTATGGTAAAAGAGGTAACGGAGAAAAAATTCCGGCCAATGCTAATTTAATGTTTGATATTGAAGTGGTAGACCTGGTGCCGCAACAACAGTTTATGGCACAAATGCAGCAAAAACAAATGCAAATGCAGGCCATGCAAAAAGCCATGCAGGATGCACAACAAAGTCAAGGTGGTGCACAGCCACAAAATAAATAATACATCAAACTGATGGTAAAAAAGCGTCCTGTTACAAGGGCGCTTTTTTATATGCTTCAAATAAAGTAATGGCTTCTTTTGCTTCCTTACAATCATGCACCCGTAAAATTAAGGCGCCGTTTTGCAAGGCGAGTGTGTTTAAAACGGTGGTGCCGTTCAGCGCATTTTCGGCACTGGTGTTTAATGTTTTGTAAATGGTGCTTTTGCGGCTGATGCCTGCCAGTACCGGTTTGTTCAGTATGGCAAAGGCCTGCAGGTTTTTAAGCAGGGTAAAATTATGTGCAATGGTTTTTCCAAAACCAAAGCCGGGGTCAATAATTACATCGGTAATGCCAGCGTTGTGGCATTCGGCGGTTTTTACAATAAAATAATCCAGCACATCGGTTACCACATTGTTATACTGCGGCTGTTGCTGCATGGTTTGTGGTGTGCCCTGCATGTGCATACAGATGTATGGGGTTTTTAAAGCAGCAACCGTTTTTATCATGGCTGCATCCATATCGCCGCTACTGATATCGTTTACAATGGCAGCGCCAGCAGCAACTGCGGCAATGGCCACTTCGCTGCTAAAAGTATCGATAGAAATAATTGTTTCAGGAAATTGTTGTTTTATCAGCCCAATAACCGGCAGTACCCTTTTTATTTCCTCCGCCTCAGTAATGCGCAGGCTGCCTGGCCTGGTGCTTTGCCCGCCCACATCAATAATATCAGCACCTTCTGTTACCAGCTTTTGTATTAAAGCAAACATTTCATCCTGCTGCTTTAATAGGTGGCCTTCGTAAAATGAGTCGGGGGTGGCATTTAAAATGCCCATCACCAATGGCTTTTCAATTACTATAATTTTTCCAAGGCAGTTTAACGTAAACATCTGGCTGATTTGGTTATTTTTGAGCTAAGATACATACAACAA
>JAGVCC010000399.1 GCA_020059395.1 Chitinophagales bacterium
AACACTGCAGCAGCAGCAGCAGGTTTAAGCTGGATGTTTTTTGATGTATTGAAAGGTAAAAAGCCATCAGTACTTGGTTTTTGTATTGGTGCTGTTGTAGGCCTGGTAGCTATCACTCCGGGCGCAGGTTTTGTGGCAATACCGCAAAGTATCTTTATTGGTTTTATTGCCGCAATAGTTTCAAATGTGGCCGTTTACTATAAATCTAAGTCTAAGCTGGATGATACGCTGGATGTATTTCCTTGCCACGGTTTAGGCGGTATAGTAGGTATGATTTTAACTGGCGTTTTTGCTACCAAACATGTAAACAGCGCCGGTACCGAAGGTTTATTGTACGGTGGCACAGCCTTCTTCTTTACACAATTAAAAGCGCTGGCAATAGTAGTTGGCTACAGCTTTATAGTGTCGTTCCTTATTTTTAAATTCATCAATTTTATTTTGCCAATACGTGTTAGTCAGGAAGAAGAATTACTGGGTCTTGATGCCTCACAACACAATGAAAATTACTCTCAGGGTACCTTGCTGGTACAAAACGGAGGAGAAATTAAAGAGCAAATAGTTGAAGACTAATACCTGGTTTCCCATAAAATAAAAAGGTACAACCTTAATATGAGCTTCTGGACAAAGTTCATGGGTTGTACCTCCATTTAATAATTAAAATCTAATTACAATGTTAAGAAAATTATTTCTAGCAACAGCTGCCTCATTCTCAATTTTTACCCTAACTGCACAAGATTCTACAAAAAGCGTAAGTATTTCCGGTTCTGTTGACGGGTATTACCGTTACAACTTTGCCGGCAAAACAAGTAATAACAACTATACTAGCTTTACCAATTCTCAAACCTCTTTCGAATTGGGTATGGCATCTTTACGTGCCGATGCAACAGCTTTGTCTGGCAAAGTAGGTGCTACTGTAGATTTAGGTTTTGGCCGCAGGGCAGAGGAGTTTTCATACAATGATGGTAACGATAATGTTGGTTCCGGCCCCGATAAAAATGGCTTTCTGTCTCTGGCTGCCATTAAGCAGGCATTTATTACTTATGCTGCTTCTTCCAAGGTGAAATTTACTGCTGGTAAATTTAGTACCCATGTTGGTTACGAACTGGTGGATGCGCCATTAAACCGCAACTACAGTATGAGTTATATGTTTACTAATGGCCCGTTTTTTCATACAGGTTTAAAAGCGGATATTACAGCAGGCCCTGTAGCTTTTATGCTGGGTTTAACAAACTACACCGACCAAACAACCGCTACTACTGGTGTAAAAAACCTTATTGCGCAGGTTAGTGGTGGTACTAAAAACGGAAAATTAAAATTTTATCTTAACTACTCAGGATTTGGCGGTTCAAAAGCCGGCAACAATCCAAGCGGTTTAAAAACACTTAATCAGGTTGATGCTGTGGTAACAGGTACAATAAGCAGTAAATTTAATATTGGTTATAATGGCACTGTTCAGTCACGCAAACCAGTAACCGGCACATCAGGCAGCTGGGTGGGTAATGCACTTTATTTTAATTTCGACCCATCTGAAAAAACTGGAATCACCTTACGCAGTGAGCTGATAAGTGACAGCAAAACAATTTACTATAGCACAAAGAGCATTTTTGCCAACACTCTTAGTGTAAGCTGTAAAGTTGGGCCTTTAACTATTATGCCAGAGCTGCGTGTGGAAAGTGCACAAAGCAATTTTTATGCAAAGAAGGATGGTTCAGGCACTAAATCAACAGCTACAGCATTAGTGGCGGCCATTTACAAATTCTAAAAATCATTAACCATTTTTTGATATAGCAAGCAATCGTAACATCCCTCCATTTCTATGGGGGGATTTTTTATTTAATACAGGTTTTATGAAACTATATTTATGTTGTAAGTAAGTAACAAACTAAAGTGCTTTTGAAAAAAGCCAAAAATTATATTTACAAGAGGAGAGGCAGTGGTAACACCGAACTGTAGCAAATGGGAGGGCCATAAAGAAAAATACAGGCTGCAGTAGTACAGCCTGTATCAGTAATTTTAAGAAGTTTTATTTAGCCTATAACTTTTACATTTACAGCATTCATTCCTTTTTTGCCTTCCTGCAAATCAAATTCCACCTCATCACCTTCTTTAATTGTGCTGCCATTTAAGCCGCTTACATGTACAAATGTTTCTTTAGCAGAATCACTGTGTTTAATAAAACCGAATCCTTTTTCAGAATTGAAAAACTTAACGGTACCTTGTTGTTTATCCATTTTTGTTTATTTAATTAGCTGTAAAGGTAAGGTTTTGAATTTAACTGGCTTATTTTTTGAATTTAGGGGTTGTATATTTATTTAAGATTGTGATATACTTTCTGTACATCGTCGTCCTGCTCAAGGTGGTCAATCATTTTTAATACCTCGTTAGCCTCATCTTCGCCCAATTCAACAGTATTGGCAGGTATTCTGGTTAATTCGGCGCTTATAACTTCAATCTTTTTTTCCTCCAGCGCTTTGCTCATATTGCCAAACTCATTAAAGGCGGTACGTATAATAATGTTGCCTTCAGCATCTTCACCAATTTCTTCCAGGCCAAAATCAATCAGGTCAAGTTCAAGGTCATCAATATTCAGTCCGTTACTTTTAACTTTAAATTCGCCCAGGCGGTTAAATGTAAAAGCCACACTGCCGCTGGTGCCCAAAGAACCACCACCCTTTGTAAAATGCATACGCACATTGGCTACAGTACGGGTGCTGTTATCTGTGGCAGTTTCAACCATTACAGCCACTCCGTGGGGCGCATACCCTTCGTAAACAATTTCTTCATAATCGGTTTTGTCTTTACCCATTGCCCGTTTTATAGCAGCTTCTACACGGTCTTTGGGCATGTTACATGCCTTGGCGTTAAGATAGCAGCGGCGCAATGCCGGGTTGTTCTCTGGGTCTGGTCCACTAACTTTTACAGCTATGGCAATTTCCTTCCCAATACGGGTAAAATTTTTGGCCATTTTATCCCAGCGGGCAAACATGGCGCTTTTTCTTACTTCAAATATCCTTCCCATTGTGTTATGGTTAATTAATTAATGAGTTAATTGGCAGTGGGGTGCAAATGTAAGAAAACGGCTGCTTTGCTGCAAAAGTTACTAACCTGCTTTTGCCTGCCCATCATTTATTTGTTTTTGATAACAGGGATTATATTTGCACATCACATTTTCTGCAAACATATTAGCTAACCCAATAGAATATTTGCACAGCGTAAGCACCCTGCGTGGAGATATGCTGCGTAAGGAGCTACAAATATTTTCTTTTAGTGATTTACTCAATTACTTTCCGCTGCGCCATGTAGATAAAACCAAAATTGATAAAATAGGGCACCTGCAATACAACGCAGAGTATGCCCAGGTTTGCGGTCGCATTACCGATATTGAAACATTAGGCGAAAAACGCAGCAAAAGGCTGGTGGCGCATTTGCAGGACGAAACAGGCGAAATAGAACTGGTTTGGTTTCAGGGAATAAACTGGATACAAAAAGCCCTGCATGAAGGAGGGCAGTACATTGTTTTTGGTAAGCTTAGTTTTTTTATGAGCAAGCCGCAACTCTCTCACCCCGAAGTGGAAGTGTACAGCGCTGAAAAAGCGGGTGGTAAAAGCTTTTTAGAACCTATTTATCCCACCACAGAAAAATTAAAAGTAAAGGGGCTTAATGGCAGGGCCATTGGCAAGCTTACCTGGCAATTGCTGCAGTTAATAAAAGAAACCGATGTGCCGGAAAATTTACCGGATACATTAATAAAGCAATACCGTTTTATAAGCAGGTACGATGCTATGCGGTTTATACATTTTCCGCCAACTGAAAAACATTACGATCATGCGGTGCGGCGCATTAAGTTTGAAGAATTGTTTTTTGCACAGCTGCGCATGAGTTTAATTAAAAGCAGCCGGCACCGTTTTAGCAAGGGGCAGGTTTTTGATAAAGTGGGGGAGTACTTCAATGATTTTTACAACAATCATTTGCCTTTTGTATTAACCAATGCACAAAAACGGGTGCTTAAGGAAATACGAAAAGATACAGGCAGCGGCAAACAAATGAACCGCCTCTTGCAGGGAGATGTAGGCAGCGGTAAAACCATTGTGGCACTTATGATGATGTTATTGGCGGCAGATAACAGCTTTCAAAGTGTAATGATGGCGCCAACAGAAATTTTAGCACAGCAGCATTATAATAGTATAACAGCTTTATTAAATGATATGCCGGTTTGTGTAAAACTCCTTACCGGCTCATCTAAAACAAAAGAACGAAGAGAAATACATGCCATGTGTGAAGATGGCTCATTGAATATTTTAATAGGCACTCATGCTGTAATTGAAGATAAAGTACAGTTTAAAAATCTCGGCTTTGCCGTAATTGATGAGCAGCATAAGTTTGGTGTGGCACAGCGGGCACAGTTGTGGAAGAAAAACCGCATACCACCACACGTGCTTGTAATGACGGCTACACCCATACCACGTACACTGGCTTTAACTGCCTACGGCGATTTAGATTACAGTGTAATGGATGAGCTGCCACCGGGGCGGCAACCCATTAACACAGTTCACCGATTTGAAAACAAAAGGCCGCAGGTAATGGATTTTGTAAAAGAGCAGTTAGCCAACCAACGGCAGGCATACATCATCTATCCGTTAATAGAAGAAAGCAGCAAACTGGACTATGAAAATTTAATGAAGGGCTATGAAGAAGTTAAATCCTTTTTTCCCGAACCCAATTACTGGATAAGTATGGTACATGGAAAAATGACGGCAGCGCAAAAGGAAAATAATATGCAGCGTTTTGTAAAAGGCGAAGCAAACATTATGGTAAGCACTACTGTTATTGAAGTGGGTGTTAATGTTCCTAACGCTACTGTAATGGTTATAGAAAGTGCAGAAAAATTTGGTTTATCGCAATTGCATCAGTTGCGGGGCAGAGTTGGCAGAGGTGCAGAAAAAAGTTTTTGCATATTATTAACAGGCCCTAAAATATCAAACGATGCACGGGAAAGGTTAAAGATAATGACAGCCACTAACGACGGATTTAAGATTGCTGAAAAAGATTTGGAGCTGCGTGGCCCCGGAGATATTGAAGGAACCAGGCAGAGCGGTGTTTTAAATTTTAAGCTTGCTAACATTGTAAACGATAAAATAATGCTGGAAGCAGCAAAAGAAGCCGTGGAGCATTTACTGGAAACCGACCCTGATATGATTATGGCAGAAAATTTGCCAGTAAAAAATTATCTGAAAATGGAAAAGGGTAAAACGGCATGGAGTAAAATATCGTAATTGCTGTTAACATGCGGTTAAGAAAAAATGGTCGGCTGAACATTTGCTTTGATTGACTGTTTAATAATATTTCTGTACATTGTAAAAAAAAGAGTGTTGAGATTGTTAAATGCTAATAGAAGAATCTTACTAACGGTTGCAGCTGTACTTTTTACTGTAACTAATCTGTTTGCTCAAATGGAGTTTACGGAAAATAAAAGCCAATGGAATAACAGGGTTAATTACAGAGGGCTTTTTACTTCAGGTGAGTTTTATTTGGAACAGAACGGCTTTACAGTTGCTATGCACAATTCTGCTGATTTAAAATTATTGGGGGATGTCATTCATGGCAATGCACAACAGGCTAGTACATCATTTGCAAATAACAATATCAATCAGGCAAGGCCTTTACCTGTTGACGATTTTCCTGCCGTAACGGTACGTTCTCATGCATACAAAGTGCAGTTTTTGGGATGTAATAACAATGTACAGCCTGCGCCTGATAAAGTGATGCCGGGCCATAACAATTACTTTATTGGCAACGATCCATCCAAATGGGCATCTGCTTGTAAAATTTATGAGGCAGTTACTTATAAAAATATCTATCCCAACATTGATGTAAGGTATTACAGCGAAGATGAAAAACTGAAATACGATTTTATTGTACATCCCGGAGGTAATCCAAATATGATAGCGCTGCGATACGATGGAGTGGATGGAATTGAAGTGAAAAATCAGGAGTTGTACATCAAAACAAGCGTTGGGCTTATTAAAGAATTATATCCATACACTTATCAGTCTGCATATGGTAAAAGAGAAGGCATTAGCTGTAAATATGCAGTTAAAAACAATGTGGTAACTTTTAAATTGGGTAATTACAACACGTTACAAACGCTGGTTATTGATCCCTCATTAATATTTGCTTCTTACACTGGCAGTACACCAGATAACTGGGGTTACACTGCTACTCCCGGTCCGGATGGCAGCCTGTTTGCTGGTGGCGTTGTATTTGGCAGTGGTTTTCCCACTTCCGGCGGAGCATATCAAACAACTTATGGTGGCGGCGTTAATGAAGATAATACCGGTGCCTATGATATTGGCATTTTTAAATTTTCTCCCAACGGCTCACAAAGGTTATATGCCACTTATATTGGAGGAAATGGGAACGAGCAACCCCACAGCTTAATATGCGACCCACAGGGTAATTTAATTATTGCAGGCAGAACGAATTCTGGAAATTACCCCCTCCGTAATAACAACGCAAATGTGGCTTCGGGTGGTGGTTATGATATTATTATTTCAAAATTAAATGCAGCAGGTTCTGTACTTACGGGTTCCGTAAAAATTGGCGGTGCTCAGGATGATGGTATAAATATCCGCTCAAAATATGCCTCGGGTGCATCGGGTGATATATCCATAAGAAGAAATTATGGTGATGATGCCCGCAGTGAAGTGATTATAGATAATGCTGGAAATATTGTTCTTGTTTCATGTACACAGTCAAGTGGGTTTCCCGTAACACCCGGTGCTCCCATTCAAAATACTTTTGGCGGCGGTTTGCAAGATGGTGTTATACTTAAATTTAATGCAGCACTTTCTGCAATGCAGTTTGCAAGTTATTTTGGTGGAGATGGAGACGATGCATGCTTTGTGGTATCTCAAAACCCTGCCACAGGAAATTACTTTATTGGAGGATCAACTACAACCTTAGGCAATTCAAGACAATTACCCGGAAATAAGGCAGGTACCATTGCAGCAGCTTTTCAGGGAGGTGTAACTGATGGTTTTGTTACAGAAATACGGAATGATGGTTCTGCGGTAATCCGGACAAGTTATATTGGTACCAGCGGTAATGATATGCTTTACGGTTTAAAGTTTGACAATGCTGGCTTTCCCTACATAATGGGAACCACAACAGGAAACTGGCCGGTAATAAATGCCGCTTTTAGTAATAACGGCGGTAAACAATTCATATGTAAGCTGCAACCTAATTTATCTGCGTATGTGTATTCAACGGTGTTCGGTACAAATTCAACAGTGCCTAATCTTTCGCCTATAGCTTTTTTGGTCGACCGGTGTGAGAATGTGTATGTTTCAGGATGGGGCGGGGGCATAAATACCAGCAGGGGATACTCCAGCGCAGGTACGCTGGGCTTACCGTCTGTTAACCCATTACCCAATCTGCAACCTGCAGATGGTAAAGATTTCTACTTTTTTGTATTGGAAAAAAATGCGGCAAGTCAGTTGTTTGGTACGCATTACGGAGAAAGCAATGCTTCTGCAAATGCTCTCGGCGACCATGTGGATGGTGGCACCAGCCGATTTGATGCCAATGGTATAATTTATCAGGCAGTTTGCTCATGTAAACCCAATGGAGGAACGTTAACATCATTTCCAACTACACCAGGTGTTTGGTCAATATCAAATCGTTCTCAGTCGTGTAACGAAGCCGTTATGAAAATTGAAATGAATTTTGCCGGTGTAGGTGCCAGTGTTAAAGCAACTATTGACGGCGTTATTGACACTATTGGTTGTGTGCCATTACGCATTGATTTTATAGATACGCTTGCAAAAGGTAAAATGTACATTTGGGATTATGGTGATGTATCCAGCCCAAAAAGAGATACTACATTTGCTCCCAACAACAGCACATTTCATATTTACAATAGTGCAGGGGTTTATCAGGTGACGCTCATTTCTATTGACTCTGCCACTTGCAATATTTCAGACACAGCTTTTATAACTGTTCGTGTGGGTAATAACGAAGTTAGTCCGTCTTTCAACTTCACCAAATTAGACAGTTGTGCCAGTCTTCGTTTCAGGTTTGATAATACCACCACAGCATTATTACCTAATTACACCAACCAAACATTTACATGGGATTTTGGAGATGG
>JAGVCC010000105.1 GCA_020059395.1 Chitinophagales bacterium
ACTTTTTTAAACAACCACTTCTTCAAAAACAATTCCATGCCTTGCCAGCTCTTTCAGCACAGGTTCATACACAGCTTTGTGGGTGGGTATGTGTAAGCCAGTTAATACAATTTCACCACTTAAAATAAGTTTGGCAGCAATACCTAATGGCAGGCCAACAGTTTTTGCCATAGCCGTTTGTAAATTATCTTCACCCTTAACCAGTAAAGCACTTTTTATGGAAGATTGACTGCCATTTATTATATAGTCAATTTCATGCAGCATCACAATCATATCTTTATCATTTTGCTGCATGGCAAACTTATCTTCGGCAATACATTGCAATATATCGGCGCTGCATTGTGCAGCTTTCGGAAGTTTTGTATTGGCCGTTAATGCTAAATAATTAAACAGTTCCTTAATCAACGGCTCTTTTTCTTCTTGCACATACAGCTCAAAGTATTCATTCAAATCCATTTCACGGTTTTCCACAGCATACAATTTCCGTTCAATCCAATCCAGATAAGTTTCACAATCAATAATGTTATCATGATCTTCTGTATCTGTCAAACCCAGATTTACGATATAATCCCATCCAAAACAAAATGACGGGTAACGCAATGTGGTCCGAATAAAAGTTGCTGCTTCCTCCAGTTTGTAAATGGGAATATAGCTCAGCGAATCTCTGTTGGCATACCAGGCAAGATCCGTTAAACCAGGAAAAGCTACTGTTTGGCTATTTTCAAAAACCGCATGGTATTCAGTTGTAACAGTTTTACCGGCTTCTTTATAAACCGCACCGGCATTGCCAGCCATAATAATATTGCGAGGGTTCCAGCTAATTTTATAATGCCAAGGGTTGCTATCACTTTCCGGGGCAACAAGGCCGCCACAGTGGCTTTTAAAAGAAGTTATTTTAGCACCTGCAGTTTTTAAATTGTCTATAATTTTCATTGCGCTCATGTGGTCAATGCCCGGGTCTAGCCCCATCTCACATAGAAAAAAAAGCCCTTTTGATGTTATTTCCGGGGCTAAGTTTCTTATCTGTTCATCAATATAAGAAGCAGTTAACAGGTGTTTGCTTAAAGCCACACAATCTTTGGCCACCAAATAGTGCAGGGCAGGGGGCATCATGCTTATTACAAGGTTGGCCCTTTGTATTAAAGCTGTCCGTTGTTCATCCTTTGTAATATCAACAACTGCAGCTTCTGTATTGGGTGCATTTTTTGTTTTTGCTTCAATAAGATTTTTATCAGCATCAGCCACAATAATTTGCCAGTGGTTGGTTGCGCTTTCTGCAAGTAAATAATTTATGAGTACGGTGGCGGATTTGCCGGCGCCAAAAAGGAGAATAGTTTTCAAAACTTAAGAAATTTGAAGCAAGTTAAAGGTTTTAAATCGGCAAAAAAATACACTTTAGATGAAGTGTCTGTTAAAAGCTGCGGATGGTGGTTATAATGCAGGACAAGGTTTATTTTGCCAGCTTCACAATCTTCTCCACAAGCCGTTAAAAAATGTGTACAAATAAGCATTAAAAAGCCTGTTTTGCCAATGAAAAGCGCCTCAAAAAAGTTAACTTCGCAAACCTGATTTTCAGGAGAAAAAATTATGGAAAATAACGAAGAATTAAAAGACAACAATCTCAACAACAGGGGTAAAATTATTCCTGTAAATATTGAGGAGCAAATGAAGACCTCTTACATTGATTACAGCATGAGTGTAATTGTGGGCCGGGCTTTGCCTGATGTAAGAGATGGTTTAAAACCTGTTCATCGCAGGGTGCTTTTTGGCATGAATGAAATGGGTAACACCAGTAATAAAGCCTATAAAAAAAGTGCCCGTATTGTGGGTGATGTAATGGGGCGTTACCATCCACATGGTGATTCTGCCATTTACGATACTATTGTGCGTATGGCGCAAGGCTGGAACATGCGTTACAAACTTGTTGATGGTCAGGGTAACTTTGGCAGTCAGGGCGGCGATCCGCCAGCGGCCATGCGTTATACAGAAATCCGCATGCAAAAACTGGCCGAAGCCATGGTGGAAGATATTGAGAAAGATACAGTGGATTTTCAGCTGAATTTTGACGATAGTATGAAAGAGCCTACGGTATTACCAACCCGTATTCCGCAATTACTGGTTAATGGCAGCAGTGGCATTGCGGTAGGAATGGCCACTAATATGATGCCGCATAACCTTAGCGAAGTAATTGATGCCTGCATAGCTTATATCGAGAATAATGATATTACTATTGATGATTTAATTGGTTACGTTAAAGGCCCCGATTTTCCTACTGGTGGTACTATTTTTGGTTTTGAAGGTGTAAGGGCGGGTATGCATACCGGCCGTGGACGGGTGGTACTGCGTGGTAAGATAAATATTGAAACTGCCACCAATGGCCGGGAAAAACTGGTGATTTACGAAACGCCTTATCAGGTTAATATAGATATATTGGCTGCCAAAATTGGTGAGCTAGCTGCCGAAAAAATTGTAGAAGGCATCAGTAATGTAAATGATGAAAGTAACAATAAAGAAGGCACCCGTATTGTAGTTGACTTAAAAAGAGATGCCGTGGCGCAGGTGGTGATAAACCAGCTGTACAAACATACTGAGCTGCAAACCAGTTACGGTATTAACAATGTTGCCATTGTAAGAGGCAGGCCCTACACCCTTAACCTTAAAGATTTGGTAAAGGAGTTTGTAGAATTTCGCCACGAAGTGGTGGTGCGCCGCACTAAATATGAACTTAAAAAAGCAGAAGAAAGGGCACATATTTTAGAAGGCTATATTATTGCATTAAATAATCTGGATGCTGTAATTGCTTTAATAAGAAACTCTGCCACACCAGCTATGGCACAGGAGGGATTGATGAGCAATTTTGGCATGAGTGAAATACAAGCTAAAGCTGTATTGGAATTGCGTTTGCAGCGCCTTACCGGTATGGAAATTGAAAAGATACGGGAAGAACATGCTGAAATAATGAAGCTGATTGAACACCTGAAAGAAATTTTGGCTAATGAAAGCATGCGTTTTGAAATTATTAAAAACGAGCTTGTAGAGGTTAAGGAAAAGTTTGGTGATGAACGCCGTACTGAAATAACCTATCTGGATGATGAAATTGGTATGCTGGATTTAATTGAGGAAGAGGATATGGTGGTTACTATTTCTCATTTAGGTTACATTAAGCGTACCTCCGTAAGTGAATACCGCCAGCAACGCCGTGGTGGCCGAGGCGCTAAAGGCAGCAGCACCCGCCAAGAAGATTATATTGAACACTTATTTGTAGCCAGCACACACCATACGCTATTGTTCTTTAGTGAAAGGGGCCGTTGTTTCTGGCTGCCCGTTTATCAAATTCCTGAAGGTGATAAAACCAGCAAAGGCCGGGCTATACAAAACCTGATACAAATACCGCAAGACGATAAGGTGAGAGCAATTATTGATGTAAAGAATTTTAAAGATGCAGATTTTGTAAACAGCCATTACATTGTGTTGTGTACCAAAAAAGGTATGATAAAGAAAACCGATTTGGGAGATTTCAGCCGTCCAAGACAATCGGGTATTAATGCTATCAATATTTTAGAAGGCGATCAACTGCTGGCTGCACGCCTTACAGATGGCAACAGCGAAATTATGATGGCGGTAAAAAGCGGTCGTGCCATCCGTTTTCCCGAAGAAAAAGTACGCAGTACTGGTCGTGGCGGACAAGGGGTAAGCGGTATTGAAGTGGATGATGAAAAAGATGAAGTGGTGGGTTTGGCCTGTGTTAACAGGGAAGACAAAAGCCGCACTATTTTGGTGGTTAGCGAAAAAGGGTACGGCAAACGCACCATACTGGATGACTACCGGGTTACCAATAGGGGTGGTAAAGGCGTAAAAACCATTAATGTTACCGATAAAACTGGGGGCCTGGTTGGTTTGCTGGATGTAACCGAAAAAGAAGATTTGATGATAACCTGCGAAAGTGGCGTTACCATCCGCATGCCGGTTAATCAAATTAGTGAGCAAGGCCGGGCTACGCAAGGGGTTAAGTTGATTAGGGTGGATGATACAGATGCTATTGCCGCAATTACCCAGCTGGATGAGCAGGAAGAAGAAACGGAAATAGTGGCCC
>JAGVCC010000246.1 GCA_020059395.1 Chitinophagales bacterium
AGATTTGTTCCGTACTATGGAAGATGCCAGTGGGGAAGACCTTGACTGGTTTTGGCGTGGATGGTTTTACAATACTGATCCTGTAGATATTTCATTAGACACTGTTAAGTGGGCAGTGTTAAATACGGAGCTGCCTGCTGCTCCTGCGGCACGTGGCCCCATTACACAACCAGTGGCAAAACCAATTTTAAATTCTTTTGATGATATTAGTAAAATACGCAACAGAGAAGATAAAAAGATTGTGTTTGCAACAGATGCGGATGAAAGCCTGCGTGACTTTTACTGGAAATACGACCGTGGTTTGGTAAAAGTGGACCAAACACCATTTACCATTACGCCACCGCCACCATCAAGAGATACGTTTACAGAAGCAGAACGTTTTGCAGTGGCCGGTAAACAAAACCTGTATGAATTAACCTTTAGCAACAAAGGTGGTTTGGTAATGCCTATTATTATTGAGTGGACTTTTGAAGATGGCACTAAAGAAGTTGACCGTATTGCCGTGCAGGTTTGGCGCAAAAACGAAAACAAAGTGGTGAAGACTTTTATGAAAGATAAGAAAGTGGTTAGCGTTAAGCTAGACCCCATGAGAGAAACTGCTGATATTAATGAAGGCAACAATGTATGGCCTTTAAGTACCGCTACACCCAGCAAGTTTCAGTTGTACAAACAACGTATGGGCTTTGGTCCACGTGGTGCTGGTGGTGGTGGAAACCCAATGCAGAAGGAGATTAAGTAAGAAGTTTAAAATAGTAATAAAAAATGCGGCCGTTTAAGCCGCATTTTTTATTATGCAGTATTGTACAAATAGTAAAAGAGGTGATACCTTTTTAAAAGGTGTCACCTCTTTTAAATCATTTTAACGCTCTTATTTTAAAATGCTTCTGCTAATTACAATACGCTGTACTTCGCTGGTGCCTTCGTATATCTGTGTAATTTTTGCATCCCTCATCATACGCTCTACGTGGTATTCTTTTACAAAACCATAACCGCCGTGTATTTGCACTGCTTCTGTAGCCGTCCACATAGCAGTTTCGCTGGCAAATACTTTGGCCATACTGCCACTTAGGGTATAATCTATAAGCTGATCTTTTTCCCAAGCCGCTTTTAAACACAATAGTCTGGCTGCTTCAATTTTTGTAGCCATATCTGCCAGTTTAAATTGTATTGCCTGATGATGCATAATTTCTTTACCAAAAGCTTTTCGTTGTTTACTGTAAGCAAGCGCTCTTTCATAAGCACCACTTGCAATGCCCAGCGCCTGAGACGCTATACCAATGCGGCCACCCGCCAGTGTTTTCATTGCGAAAGTAAAACCAAAGCCATCTTCGCCAATGCGGTTTTCTTTAGGCACTTTTACATCGTTAAATAAAATGCTGTGCGTATCGCTGCCGCGTATGCCTAATTTGTTTTCTTTAGCACCCACAGTTACTCCGGGAGTGTTTTTATCAACAATAAAAGCATTAATGCCTTTATGTTTTTTTGCAACATCCGTTTGTGCTATTACCAAATAAACACTGGCACTGTTGCCGTTTGTTATCCAGTTTT
Organism: Chitinophagales bacterium; assembly: GCA_020059395.1. Classification (GTDB taxonomy): domain Bacteria; phylum Bacteroidota; class Bacteroidia; order Chitinophagales; family Chitinophagaceae; genus Ferruginibacter. The sequence continues at coordinate 1,549 of JAGVCC010000246.1, forward strand.
TTGTACCATTAATTAAGTAGTGGTCGCCTTTATCTTCTGCAGTGGTGCTTTGTGATGTGGCATCGCTGCCGGCTTCGGGCTCACTCAACAAAAATGCGCCTATGTACAACTCTCCATCTTTTTTACCTTGAGCAAGCGGGGTTAAATATTTTTTCTTTTGTGCTTCGCTGCCGTATTGGTTAAGGCCGTAACAAACAAGGCTGTTATTTACGCTCATACAAACACTTACACTGGCATCTACCTTGCTTATTTCTTCCATTGCCAGCACATAGCTAATGGTATCCATACCGCTGCCGCCATATTCTGCAGGCACCATCATACCCATAAAACCAAGGTCGGCTAATTTTTCTATTTGTTCTTTAGGAAATTTCTGGTGTTCGTCCCGCTCTATTACTCCGGGCAAACATTCGTTAACGGCAAAATCCCTTGCCGCCTGCCGAATCATTAATTGCTCTTCGCTTAGTTGAAAATCCATAATACAATCGTTTTAGTTTAGTTTAAACAAAAGTAAGCAAGGATGGGACTTTTAAAAGCCTTTGTTCACAGTTTTTTTTTAACCCGTGTCAGCATATTTGTACACTATGCTTTCCACAGCCAATTCGAATTTTACAGCTGGGCAGTTAACCATATTTCTATTGTAGTGTAGTTTGTCTCAGCCACTTTATTATATATTTGTCCGGTAAATTAGGGCATGCAAAAAGCACTGTACAATCTAAAGGTTCAAAAAATTATTGCAGGACTTTCTGTTTTGTTGTTTATTGTAAAAATTGTTGCCTGGTATCTTACCAGCTCTGTAGCCATTTTAACGGATGCCCTGGAAAGTATTGTAAATGTTATTGCAGGACTTATAGGGGTTTATAGCCTGTATGTTTCTGCCAAGCCGAAGGACTATGATCACCCGTATGGGCATGGAAAAGTAGAGTTTATTTCTGCGGCAATTGAAGGTACTTTAATTACTGTAGCCGGCTTTATCATTATTTATGAGGCTGTAAACAACCTAATGCATCCGCATAATCTTAAGCAGCTTGACTATGGTATACTATTGGTACTGACCACTGCGGTTATAAATTTTATTGCCGGTGCCCTCTGCATAAAAACCGGCAAAAAGAATAATTCGCTGGCTTTAATTGCAAGTGGTAAACATTTGCAAAGCGATACATGGAGTACCCTTGGAATTGTTGTAGGACTGTTACTTATTTTAGCAACTAGAGTTTACTGGATTGACAGTGCTGTTGCCATAGTGTTTGCGTTCATCATCATTTATACCGGGTATAAAATTGTACGCAGTTCAGTTGCTGGTATTATGGATGAAGCGGATGAAGCCCTGTTAAAAAAACTGGTAACACTTTTAAATACAAACCGCAAAAAAAACTGGATAGACCTGCACAACCTGCGTATAATAAAATATGGTGCCACGCTGCATATGGATTGCCACCTTACAGTGCCGTGGTACTTAAATGTGCATGAAGCACATCATGAAATTGAGGCGCTTTCAGCCTTGGTTAAAAATGAGTTTGGGGAGTCGGTAGAGCTGTTTGTTCACTCAGACGGTTGCCTTGATTTTAGCTGCAGCATTTGTATAAAAAATGATTGCGCTCAACGTAAGCACCCTTTTGTAAAACGCTTAGAATGGACCATTGAAAATATTTCGGGTGATAATAAACATGCACTAACGGCATAAAAAAAGCCCCGTAACACGGGGCTTTTTCATACTCTATTAATTATTTGTAAAAACACTTTTTGCTATACTTTCCTTAGCCGTTTGCAGGCGCACATGATAAATGCCCCGTGCTGTATGCTGTATATTTCTGTTATAAAAATTTGTGCCTGGCGTTAGTTTTACCCGCTCGTTAAAAAGTGCCCTGCCTTCGTTATCAACTACACTTAAAAGCACCAGTTGGTCCTGTTTTGAAGCTACTGTTACATTAAATGTATGGTTGTTGCCATTTACTTGTGCTGCAACAATATCAAGTGCTTTATCATTAGCAGATTTTACCTGAACAATATTGCTGAACTCTTTGCTATTGTCTTTATCTACAATAATTATACGGTAATAATTAATGTACGAAAACGGAGTGTAGTCAGTAAAACTGTAGGTTTTTAGAGTGCTGCTGTTACCGGCAGCAGCTACAGTGCCTATGCTTTCAAAATCTTTACCATTGCTGCTTTTTTGTATTACAAAGTAATTGCTGTTTATTTCAGACGCTGTTTTCCATTGCAGGTAATTGCTTCCGTCTTTACCTGAAACCGTAAGCTCAGTTAACACCACTGGCAATAAAGCTTGGTATTCGGCAAAACCCTTGTCAGGCGCTGTACCGGCATAAGCCAGGCCCGTTTGTAAACCTGCATCAATTAAAGGGCTGCCTGCAAGTGGTTTAAAGGCGGCATCTAAACCGGGGTTTAAATTAGTATTGTTAGTGGTAAAAACATTTGTGGGCGTGCCGTTTACCCATAAAGGATTGTTGCCGTTTCCGTTATTATACCAGTTATTATTACGGTGATAAAAACTGTCAATATTATAAGGCGTGTTAGAAACAATGATATTGTTTATATTTTGCGCCACATTATTCTCTATGCGTAAATTTTTTATAGAGCCAGCATTGCTAAAAGAAAAACCATAGTAGTTTGGCCCTGCAGGGTCGCTGTGTATGGTGTTATTCCAAATATAAAAATCATTAATAGTGTAGTTAAAGTTGCCATCTGTTATCATCGCTACAACACCCATGCCTGTACCCCCTGCAACACCAAGATTATGCATAAGGTTGCGGCTGATGCGTATGTTTTTAACAGCACTGGCATTTCTTGTATCAAACTCAACAACCGTAGCTACGTATTTAAAAGTATTACTGTCAATAATAACATCCTGTGCCCAAAATTCAAGCAGTATACCATGCTCCGGGTTTGGACTAAGGCTGTTAAAACCAATAGTATTGTTGTGAACATAAAGGCTGTAATCATAATTACCTTTTGTAAGTTTATTAGCATCAATACTGCCTTGTATGGTATTATTATAAATTTCGCAGCCGCTTACATCAAACATTTCCACCGCAAAATCCCAAAAGTTGTTGCTGCCGGGTACCGCATAAGGGTAAGGGCTTTTTGTAATAGTGTTGTTGTAAATTTTAACTCCCTCACTAAAATTAATTACTTTAATAAGGTAACCGTCTTGACCAGCACCACGTGTGTTTTGCGTAAGCGTATTGTTATACACTAACATACCACGCTGCCCCGCAATGCTTAATGCACCACGACCATACAGCCAGTCTGCTTTGGCACAGTTAGTAACAACGTTATTATAAAAACTGTTGCCTGTCGCAAATTGTGTAGGTGGCAGGCTTGTATTAAAGTCTATGCGGCCAAAAAATATTGCAGCACTTTCATCAAAATTTATAAAGGTGCAGTTATGTACACTAACATTACTGCGTGCATATACTGCAAGGGCCCAGCTGGTGGTACGGCTTTGCCCGTCAAATAAAAGGCCTGAAACAAATTGGTTGCCATTAGTGCCTTCTATTTCGCTTCGCAGGTTCAAGATTTCTGTAAACTGTGCTGTTAATGTTGAGCGTATAATTGAAGAAGTGCCTGCTCCCATAACGTTTACTCCCGGCACTAACATACACTGGGCAGTTTCAGTGTAAGTACCGCTGGTTACATAAATAGTATCGCCTGGTGTTGTAACCGTTGCAGTGGCTTTGTATAAAGACCGCCAGGGTCTGTCAAAAGTGCCTGAGCCAGCAGCATCGCTGCCACCGGGGCTAATGTAATAAATGTTAGCTTGTAATTTAACGGCTACACACATTAATAAAGTAAGGTGCAGCAGTGCAGTTACGGTTTTCCTTAACAAGGGGGTACAATTTTTCATAGTCATCAAACTTTTAGTGTTTTAAATTGGATATTAAATGTTGTCCAAAATGGCTGGACGGTTTTGCAAACAATAAAAGCAATTAATAATACCATGCGGCACATGGTATTACAACCTGTTTAAATTGTTGTGCTGTTTTTTGCTGATGGGGTGATGAGGGTTGGTACAGATTATAAGCACAAAACATAGTGTTACCTGCTTAACAGCCGAAGCTGCTGCAACAGGTTACAATATGTTGTGTTTGTAATTTGATAAACGCAGTAAAAAATTTTTTTCTACTTACGGGGGTTGTGTAAAATTTTGTTTTCATTGGATGTGGAATTTGGATTTAAAGCGGTTTCTTTAAACTTCCAAAAACTATACCACTATTTTTTTTCTTTACAAAAATTGTTAAAATTGCCTTTTACGGTTATAGTTTAACAGCTTTAGGTAGATATGCTTTAGTGATATATATTTTGGTTTATGGATTATTAAAAAAATTGAACGGTGCCATTTTGCAGATTATTATGTTTTGCCACCGTATTTGCAAACAATTGCGTTTTTGCGTTTGCCGTGCTACAATGCTACTATACAGCCTAAGCGTTTATACTATGGGAAACTACTTGCAATAACTGCAACAGTAAAGTATTGTCACAGTATGATGTACGCTTGCAATTTTCTTTATTATAATTATTTGTAA
>JAGVCC010000157.1 GCA_020059395.1 Chitinophagales bacterium
AGATGCTGAATGGAAAAAACAATTAACAGCACTGCAATTTGAAGTAACCCGTAAAAAAGGAACCGAAACTGCTTACACCGGCAAATACTGGAACAGCCATAAAAAAGGAATGTACAAATGTATTTGCTGCAGCCAGCAACTATTCAGCTCCGCACATAAATTTGAAAGCGGAACCGGCTGGCCAAGCTTTTGGCAACCTCTGATAAAAAATAATGTAGAAGAAATTGCAGATAACACTTACGGTATGCAGCGTACTGAAGTAAATTGCAGTAACTGTGGCGCTCATTTGGGGCATGTATTTACGGATGGGCCTGAACCAACTGGACTGCGTTACTGCATTAATGCTGCCAGTTTAATCTTTACTGCTGCAAAAAAGTAAAAAACGCATCTTTAATTACTTGCTGCAATAAAGGGGATTTAGTTAATGAGTGTGTAAATTTGCAAATAGCTTACAGCTTTACACACTATGCAGCAATCTTCTTTACAAAATAAAGCGTTGGCAAATACAGACGAGCAGTTTGTAGCATTGTTTGAATATGCCTCTATGGGTATATTGTTTGCAAACAGCAATGGCGAAATTATGCTGGCAAACAGTTTTTTATTGCAGCAGTTTAGTTATACAAATGCGGCCGAACTTATTGGCAAAAAAGTAGAAGAACTTATACCGCAACGCTATCATGGCAACCACAGCAAATACAGAGAAAACTATAACGAACACCCGGAACGCCGCCCTATGGGCATTGGTAAGGATTTATTTGCATGTAAAAAAGATGGCACTGAATTTCCAGTAGAAATAAGCTTAAGCCATTACACAAATAAAGAAGGTAAATTTATTATTGCATTTGTAAGCGATATTACAAAACGTAAAGAAATAGAAAGTGCCGTTGTACAGCAAAAAGAACAACTGGCTGCCATTAATTTAAAAATTGAAGAGCTGAATAATGAACTGGAACAAAAAGTTAATGTGCGTACCAAACAGCTGCAGCAAACACTGGAGCAGCTGCAAAACTCAAAAGACGAATTGACAAAAGCCTTAAGTAAAGAAAAAGAACTGAGCGATTTAAAAAGCCGTTTTGTTTCTATGGCTTCGCATGAATTCCGCACACCACTCAGCACCATTCTTTCGTCCGCATCGCTGGTATCAAAATATACAGATACTGGGCAGCAGGAAAACAGGGAAAAACATATTGACCGTATAAAAAATGCCGTTGCCAATCTTAATGGCCTGTTAAACGAATTTTTATCAATAGAAAAAATAGAAGATGGCAAAATAACTGTACACTACAGTGTGTTTAATATAAAAGAATTAATGGGAAACATTTGTAGTGAAATGCAAAGTATTGCTAAAAAAGGGCAACAAATAATTTACACCCACAGTGGTACGGAAAAAGTATTATTGGATGCTGCATTGCTGCAAAATATTTTATTAAACCTTTTATCAAACGCTGTAAAATTTTCGCCTGAGAATTCAGACATACTTATAAGCAGCCAAACTGAAAACACAGGAATAATCATTACTGTTAAAGACAGCGGCATAGGCATGTCTGAAGAAGACCAGCAACATTTATTTGAACGTTTTTTCAGAGGCACCAATGTTACCAATATACAGGGCACGGGTTTGGGCCTTCATATTGTAAGTAAATATGCCGAACTGCTTAACGGGCAAATTACTTTTAACAGCAGGCTGGAGAAAGGAACAGAATTTATCATTACTTTTAAAACAGCTGAAGCTTAATATAAAATTTATGCCGCACATTCTGCTTATAGAAGACAATACAGAAATACGGGAGAACATTGCCGAAATACTGGAGCTGGCCGGCTATTCTGTTACTACGGCAGAAAACGGCAAAGCCGGTATTGAAAGCGCCCTTGCAGAAAAACCCGATGTTATTATTTGTGATGTAATGATGCCTGTTCTTGACGGCTACGGCGTTTTGCACCTGGTACAAAAAAATAAAGAGCTGGCCGGCACCCCATTTATATTTTTAACAGCAAAAGCAGAACGCAGCGACTTTAGAAAAGGAATGGAGATGGGAGCTGATGATTATATTACAAAACCCTTCAGCGATATTGAAATTTTAAATGCTGTTGAAAGCAGGATAAAAAAAATGGAGCTGCTTAAAAAAGAGCTGGCACCAGGAAGCGCTGGTGTAGAAACGCTGCTTAACAACTTTTGCGGCAAACAGGCACTGGAAGTTTTAACACAAAACGGCAATACCAACAACTACAAAAAAAAACAGCTTATTTACAGCGAAGGCAATTACCCTGTAAGATTATTTTATATTGAAAAAGGGAAAGTAAAAACTTATAAAACAAATGAAGATGGAAAAGAACTGACCGTTGGCCTGTATGCAGAAGGTGATTTTTTAGGCTACACAGCTTTGCTGGAAGAAGCCGCATACAGGGAAAGTGCCGAAGCAATAGAAGATACTGAAATAACTGTAATTGCAAAAGAAGATTTTGAAAAGTTAATGCATTATAACGCAGAAGTGCAGCGTAAGTTTATAAAACTGCTGGCGCAAAATGTATCGGAAAAAGAAGAGCAACTGCTGGCCATTGCCTACAACTCATTACGCAAAAGAGTGGCCGATGCTCTGGTTACATTACAACAGAAGTATAAAAAAGAAAACGAGGCAGTTTTTTCCATTCATATTTCAAGAGAGGATTTGGCAAATATTGCCGGCACTGCAACGGAATCTTTAATTAGGACTTTGAGTGATTTTAAAGCGGAAAAACTAATTGAAATAAAGACCGGAAATATTACCATTCTCAATGAAAAGAAACTGGCATCGCTTGCCAACTAAAATTATTTTACTGCCGCCGTTACAAATTTGCTAAAGCCATTTTTAAGGCTGATAAAATCATTTTCAAACCGTTCCATTTTACCACGCAATATAACTTGCTTTGCGGCTAAATTTTTGTGGGCGCTGCTTTGCGGTTCTAAGGTATTAAGCTGAGCTACCTGTTGCCGTAAATCTTCAACCAATTCATCATTATATATAAACTGGTTTTGAAAATATTCAGCTTGTGGCAAAACGGCTTTATCTGAATTACCATCAAGCACTGCAGCAAGCCTTGTTTTTAACCAGGCGTTTTCCTGCTTAAAAAAATCAAGCTGCCGCTGCCACATAGTATGCTCGTAATTAAATTGTTCAATTTTATAAACACTGCTGCCCGTCATACCATTACTAATTTTATATAGCACATATTTTATTTTACCACTGCGTGGCAATTTTGCACCTGTTGCGTACTGTTATTAATTACCGGGCTCAGGTATGGCACATCAAGCCCAAGCCCACGTATAATAAGCA
>JAGVCC010000197.1 GCA_020059395.1 Chitinophagales bacterium
CCCGGCATGGATATAAAAAGTGAAAAAAAACTGGAGGTTTTTGAAACAGCCATTACCATGCTTAAAAAGCACTTTGATTTAATGCCCATGTCTCAATTTAGTAAGCACTTTACACAGGTGCAAAAAGAAATTGAGCCTAAATAAATAAAACAGTTTTTTAACGGTGTTTCACCCAAAGCCGTATAAGTACTTTTATAATAATGACAATTTTTTCAATAGTAGGGGCAAGGCCCCAGTTTATTAAACTGGCACCACTTTCTGCAATGCTTAAAGGCTTGCACAAGGAGTATATTGTGCATACCGGCCAGCACTACGACTATGCCATGAGCGAAAAAATATTTGAAGACCTTGGCATACGCAAACCAGATATACATTTAGAAGTGGGTGCCGGCAGCCAAACTGAACAAATTGCTGCTATGCTGATTAAGCTGGATGCTGCCATGCTGGAAAAAAAACCCGATGCAGTAATTGTATTTGGAGATACTAATTCCACACTGGCGGGTGCATTAATTGCAGCAAAACAAAACATACCCATTATTCATATTGAAGCAGGCCTGCGCAGTTTTAACCGCAGTATGCCCGAAGAAATTAACCGCATTACAACCGATCATCTTTCAAAATATTTATTTGCACCAACAGCAACAGCTGTTACAAATTTAAAAAATGAAGGGCTGGAAGCTATTACCTATTTAACCGGCGACATAATGGTGGATACTATGAAAAACAGCATTGCTGTTGCACTAAAGCAATCTGCCATATTGCAGCAATTACAATTGCAGGATACACCGTTTAATTTATTAACCCTGCACCGCCATTATAATGTAGACGACAGTGCTGTAATGCAGCATATATTAAGCCAGCTGGCATTACTGAACGAAACCATCGTTTTTCCAGTACACCCACGCACTAAAAAAATGCTGCCGGTAAATTTTAAAGTGGCTGATAATATAAAAATGATAGCACCGCAGGGATATATAGATTTTATTGCCTTGCAGCATGCAGCAAAAAAAATAATTACCGACAGCGGTGGTATACAAAAGGAGGCTTACATTTTACAAAAGCCCTGCATTACATTGCGAACAGAAACAGAGTGGGTGGAAACAGTGCAGGAAAAATGGAACTGCCTAGTGCAGCCAATGGATGCAGCAATGGCAGAAAAAATACAGTTATTTACCGTACCGGAAAAACAGAACAATATTTTTGGCACCAATGTAACACAGCAAATGATGGCTGTTATTAACAGCATACAACCATAAACCTTATCGCTTTAATGAAAATTTTATTACCAGATATTAACCTTTTAAAAAAAACCGGTGCGGTAGATTATTTTTACTGGAATTATAAATTCCCCATAAAGTACATACAGTTGTACCGCTTTAAACGTATTGTAAAACTTTTGGGCAGTAAAAAATATGATACGTTGCTGGAAGCAGGTACTGGCAGCGGTGTTTTTTTGCCAGAGCTTGCAAAGCATTGTAACAGTATTTATGCATGTGATATACACAGTAATTTTAGCCATATACCTGAACTATGCAGGCATTACAACATTGCCGATTGCCATGCAAGCACACAAAGTATTGAAAGCACCACTTATGCTAATGAGCAGTTTGATGCAGTGGTTGCCGTAAGTGTGCTGGAGTTTGTGCCTGATGTGCAAAAAGCATTAACTGAAATAAAAAGAATTTTAAAAAAAGACGGTGTGTTTATAACCATTTGCCCAATGGAAAGTAAAGTGCTTGATTTTTTTCTGTCGCTGTACACATCAAAAAAACCAAAAGACGAATTTGGCAAGGCACGCCTAAGTGTGGGAAAACTGCTGGAAGAAAATTTTACTGTAGAGAAAAAAGGGTATATGTTGCCATTGATTGGCAAACTGTTTCCTGTGTACACACATTATAAACTTAAAAAACCTTAACTAATGGCAGCCAACAACAAGCCTTTTGTAACAGTGGTGGCGCCTTGCTATAATGAAGAGGCCATACTGGAACTTAATATAAACACCATTGCTGTTTACATGCAGCAGCATGAGCATAAGTACAACTGGGAAATACTCATAATAAACGATGGCAGCAAAGATGCAACCGGACAAATTGCCAATCAGCTTTCAGCAAAAAGCAATGGTAAAATAAGGGTGGTGCATCACCCCACAAACCTTAATCTGGGCAATGCAATGAAAACAGGTTTTGCCAATGCTATGGGTGATGTGATTGTTGTAATGGATATAGATTTAAGTTACGCCACCGATAATATTGAAACTATGGTAGACAGGCTGCTGGAAAAAAATGCAGATATGGTGGTGGCATCGCCATATATGAAAGGCGGTAAAGTAACAGCTGTACCTTTTCAACGCCGCATAATGAGCCGCTGGGTAAACCGCTTTATGCAGTTTGCAGCGCAGGATAAATACCACACGTTTACCGGAATGGTAAGGGCTTATAAAGCATCTTTTATACGCACTGTAAACCTTAAAACTAAAGACTACGAAATATGCCCCGAAATTATGTACAAGGCTATGATACTAAGGGCAAGAGTGGAAGAAATACCCTCTCATTTAGACTGGACAGAACAAAATAAATTTGCAGGCAAGCGAACCTCTAGCCTAAGGGTGCTCCGCAGTTTTTTTTCTGGCATCATGTCGGCCTTTATTTTCAGGCCCTATATGTTTTTTATGATTATAGGCAGTGTGTTAATGATACTGTCGCTGTATGAACTGGTGTGGCTGCTGGCAGATACTTTAAAAGATGTAGCTACGGGCACTATACTTCCCGGAGAAGAACGCTCTTTCTCTCACAGCCTGTCGTTGCAGTTTAAAAAAAATCCGCAGTCGTTTTTAGTAGGCGGTATCACATTTGTGGTAGCCATTCAGTTTTTGAGTTTGGGATTTTTGTCACTGCAAAGCAAGCGGTATTTTGAAGAGTTGTTTCACCTGGGCACATCTTTTAAAAAAAATGCAAAGCAGCAGTAAAACCTATTTTTTGGCATGACCAATATTGGTAAAATATTTTTTTTTGAAAAAACTATATGGGGCACTGCATTGCTGTGTTATATACTTTTTTTATTATGGCAGGCCAATATATTAAATATTTGGGTTGATGAAGCTTACACACTGGCCACAACAGCCAACAGTTTGCCGGTAGTTATAAAGCGCTCTTATAATTTTGAAGGGCAACCACCGTTGTATTTTATGCTGCTGAGTATTTGGCGCTGGTTTAACAACGGTATTTTTTTTGCAAGGCTTTTTTCTGTAATCAGTGTTTTGCTTTCCGCTGTTGTTTTTTATAAACTGCTTACAGCCATAACGCAGCAATATTACAGCAATAGAAAATGGCTGGTGGCATTATACCTGTGTAATCCGTTTACCATTTGGGCAGCGCTTGAAATAAGGCTGTATGCATTTTTGCTGCTGCTTGCCGTATGGGCAATTTATTTTTTTGTATTGTATGTACAACAAAAAAATAATAAACACCTGTGGGGGTTTTTATTAATCAGCCTTGCAGGTTTATACACACAATATTATTTTGTTTTTTTAATGGCCGGGCTTGTGCTGGCTGCCGCAATAATAAAAAAGGACACCGCATTTTTTATTAAAATGGCTTTGTATGCCATACCTGTTATGTTGCTTTTTTTGCCCAACCTGTATTTTATGAGTGGCCAGCTGGGGCTGGTGCAAACATTTAAAACGCAGTTTACTTTTTCCGACAGAATTATAACGGTGTGGTCATCTGTAAAAAATGTGCTGCTGGGCTTTCATTTATTAAGTATAAACAGGGGTTGGCGTATGCTGCTGCTGGCTGTATTTGCTGCATTGTTTGCACTGGCATTTTTTAAAAACTACAAAGCAAAAAAACAACAGGCAGCTGTTGGGGAAAGCAATGTGTTTTTGTTTGCGCTGGCACTTGCTGTAATGCTTGTAATTATAAGCCTGTTTACAGCCGTAATGGAAATAGACCACATAGACCGTTACCTCACCATTGCGTTTCCATTGTGTACTTTATTATTTGTAAGTTTTAATAAAATAAATGTAATTAAACCGGTGTATTGTTTTGCTGCAGTATTGCTGTACTTTACTGTTGTTAACACAGCAGCATACATAAAACCACTGGCAGTTAAAAAGTACGATTATAAAGCCATGGCGGATTATCTGACTCATATAAGCAAGCCCGGAGAGCCATTACTTTTTTACCGTGGCGGTATCGCACTGTCATTTCAATATTATTACAACGGTAGTAACCCGGTGGTGCCACTGCCGCACCCTACAAAGTTTAACAGTACCGAAACCGACTATGCTGCAACCATTAAAGATACTGCTGCATTCAGCACCCTGCTTGCAAATATAAAAGCACCGCAAAAAACTTATTTGGTGGTAACAAACCTTAACGAGCCTATATACACCGGTCACCCCGAGAAAAAACTGGTTGATGACTATATGAAACTGAATTGCCATGTAACGCTTGATACACTTTTTTATGGAAACAGTAAGGAGAGTGCATTGCGTATAAGGCGTATTGAAAAAAAATAATCAACTGCAAATGAACAGCCCTGTAAACAAAACCGGCAGTACAACGCTGGTAAAAACAATTAAAACAGCAACCCTTATTAAGGCTTATGCTGCTTCATTTAATATTGATGTAGCAAAGTATTTTAATGGTATAGCTGAAATACAGGTGTACCGCTGTAATGATACAGGCTATCATTTTTACCATCCGTTTACAGCCGCTGGCGACAGCGATTTTTATCAGCACTTTCAGCAATTTAGCTGGTATTACCTGCCCTGGAAATGGGAGCATGCAACCTGCGCCGGTTTAATGCAGCTTGGTTATAAAGTACTGGAAGTAGGTTGCGGCACCGGCGCATTTTTAAAAAAAATCACCAGCGAAAAAAATATACAGTGCCACGGGCTTGAGCTAAACGAAAGCTGCGTTTTAAACAGCCCCGGCCTGGTTATAGAAAACTGTTTAATTGAAGCGTACAGCCAGCAAAATGCCAATGCATTCGATTTGGTTTGTTCTTTTCAGGTGCTGGAACATATTGGCGAAGTGCATAGTTTTATAAAAGGGCAGGTTGACTGTTTAAAGCTTAGTGGCAAACTGGTTATTAGTGTACCTAATAACGATTCAATTATAATGAAGAGTGACGAAGACCTGCTGAACATGCCACCGCACCATATGGGTTTATGGAACGAGCAGGCCCTGCGGATGCTGGAAAAATATTTTGATATAAAGCTGCAGCAAATTTATTTTGAACCGCTGCAGCCTTACCATTACGAATGGTACACCACACTGCAGCTAAGAAAATATGCCGGCCGTTCTATTGCAGAAAAATTAGTAAAGCTGTGTAAGCTGCTAAAAATAGATACACTTATAAACCGCCGCCTGCAAAAAAAAGCAGCACAAATAAAAGGGCATACTATTTTGGCAGTGTATGAAAAAACTGCAGGTTAATATTACAGTATAATAAACGCCTGCGTTTTTATAAATAATGCAGTAACACTGTAAAATTATTATACAGTAACAATGCCATTTTTAATGGCATACATTACCAAACCCACTCTGGTTTTTACATTTAATTTTTCAAAGAGTGCATCCCTGTAGCCATCAATAGTGCGGGGGCTTACGTACATTTTATCTGCAATTTCTTTGTACGTCATTTCGGTGCAGGCGTATTTTAAAAAGTCTGTTTCACGGTCGTTTAATTTTGCAAGCGCATGTACATCATTGCCGCCATCCTCCATTTTATTAATGGCATGTATCAGTTTACCGCTCACCAAATCGCTGTAATAAAAACCTTTGTTAAGCACCGC
>JAGVCC010000041.1 GCA_020059395.1 Chitinophagales bacterium
ATCAAGTTGTAGAACAGACCGGCGCTGACCCCTACGCAGCAGCACGCCGCGCAATTGTTCGTGCTGCCGCTGAAATTGGGGGGAGTATAAAATGAGCAAGCACACACCAGGACCATGGCATGTTTTTGAAGGTAGAGCGCCTGGATCGCTCGAGATTTTCGCCTACAAAACCGCAGTTGCTGAATGCTGGCGTCGGGCCGATGCGCCAACGGAAATGGCCAACGCCAGACTGATAGCCGCAGCACCTGAACTGCTGAAGGTGCTGCTGGAAATTGAAAAATTTATGGGCGCTGATTTTCACGACTTGCCGATGGCCAAGCAAGCCCTATCCGCAATTGCCAAAGCAACAGGAGAAACGAAATGACACTGATTGAACGCCTATTGGCGCAAGCAAACAAAGAGGCCAACGAATTGTCAGACTTGCTGAATGAAGCTGCGCAAGCACTAGCACAGCCTAAGCAGGAGGTCGCAGCACTTTTCCGCGAGGCGTTGGCCTTCGGACTGGTTTGCGGTCCTGAAATCCCTGCCCACCAGTGGGATGAAATGCGCGAGGAAAAGGTGGCTCAGTTGGTTTCACGCCTTGCCGCCCCACCAGCAAAGCCTCAGCAGGAGCCGGTGCCAGTGTTTGAGCTTGAGGATTCGGGCTGGGAAATTATTTGTGATGGCGACTGGATAAAGACATTGCCAGTCGGAACAAAGCTATACACATCCCCACCGCCACGCGAGCCGCTGACGTATGGGGAGATTGACGCGATAGCCTTGGGGTTTTCACTGCCTTACTCGCGTCACAGCTTTGTCAGGGCAATCGAAGCCACCCACGGAATAAAGGACACGCCATGCTGACCGTAGAGGAAATCAAAGACGGGCTGTCTTGCCCGGCCCGCTGGCTTGGCGTGCTTTACGAATGTGTTACTTGCAGCCAAAACAATTACCCTACGCCCACTAAATCTACAAGCCCTAACCCTGTAGAAACCAACAATAAAATTAAAAATGTTGCAGAGCAGCCAGTAGGAGTTGTTTCACAACGGCTTGTTATGGTTGGAAAGGCTGGCAGATTTCAAACAAAGCGCTACATTTCTCCGCTTAATAACGGAAAGATTGAAATGTCACCAGAATTGAAAGTAGGAGATTATCTGTATCAATCTACCGCAAAGAAGCAGTGGATTGGTTTGACGGATGATGATATTGGAGAATCTTGGATGGCTTATGAAAAAACACGGCCAAAAGAATCATCTAATCACAAATCTAGGCTTCTGTTTGCCCGCACAATCGAAGCTAAACTAAAAGAAAAGAACGCATGAGGTTTAATCCATTTCCCAAACTTAACTGTAGTCGTGGCGCTCCTATGGGAAGACAAAGCAATGTCACTAACATTTTTCAAGGCTTAAAAACTCTTTACGCCATGCATCAGGGCGGCTCAGATGGTTACGACAAAGGCGGCGCTTACTGGGGCTACCCTTGCAACGTGTGGGCGGTCTGGGGCCGCTCAAGCGATGAAGTTTTCATCGCCTACGTTAGGGCCAATACTAAACAAGAAGCTATTAATTTAGTAAAAACATTTTAAATATGGAAAAACAAGCATTAACTAAAGCAAAAATAGCAATTCTTGCAGCACCTAATTCTGCTTTTTTAGCTGATGTTTGTTTTAGTTTGACACATTCTTTTGATGAATCAATACCAACAGCAGCAACTAATGGAACTTACGTAAAATACTCCTCTAAGTTTTTTATGTCGTTGTCTGCTCAAGAAAGAGTATTCCTGATATTACATGAGACTCTTCATGTAGCTTTTATGCACACTTTGCGTAAAGGTAATAAAAACCATATTAAATACAATATGGCGGCAGATTACGTAATCAATGCATTTTTAATAAATGCTGGTTTTAAGATGCCAAAAGAAGGGCTATATGACAAGCAATACGAAGGCTTGTCTACAGAAGAAGTTTACGCACTTCTTCCAGATGCTCCAAAAATGCCTCAAAATCTTTTAGATATTATTGAATGCGCAGGTACTGAAGATGAAATTAAAGAAGCTACAGAAGCCGTTAATGACATTCTCATACGTGCTGCAATCTCAGCCAAAGCTGCTAATAGCAAACCAGGATCAATACCTAAAGAGTTAGAAATTTATATTAATAAATTAACTAGCCCTAAGTTGCCTTGGCATAAGATTGTTAATAAATATTTTAGTGCTCTAGATAAATCTGATTTTAGTTTTCGTAAACCAAACAAAAGATTTATCCCTAATTATCTGCCCTCTTTATACAGGGAAGGTTTGGGCCATATTGCTATTGCAGTTGATGCTTCTGGCTCTGTCTCCGATACTGATTTTTCTGCTTTTGTATTTGAAATTGGGCAACTAATTAAAAAATACAAACCAAAAGAAATATCATTAATTACTTTTGATACTTGCATCAAAAGCGTAATTAAATTAACTACCAATAAAGAACTACAAAATATTAAATTTATTGGTAGAGGGGGTACTGATGTACTGCCTGTTATTAATTGGATTAATGAAAGTAAACCAACACTCACCCTTGTATTTACAGACGGTGAATTTCATAAATACCAAACAAAAATTAATTCCCCTGTTGTTTGGTTAATCCACAACAAACCAGAATTTACATATCAAGGAAAGACTGTTCATTATGAACTTTGAAGCCTGGCTCGTAGAGCAATTTGACAACTCTACTTACCTCAGCATTATTATTGCTATTACAGCTGCAATCTTGCTTGGGAGTATTTTCACATTTATGCTTTTTATTTTTATTAGATATCCGTATAGTATTTTTATTTTTTTAACAGTTTTATGCAGTTATATACTTTATAGATTTAAAAAAGACACTAAAAAATGAACAAAGAAGACGCACTAAAACAGTTTGAGGTTTCTAGCAAACCTAACTTTTTACAAATTGGTTTTGACTATGGAACTACATTTATTTTGCCTTATGAAGACGGAGTTAATTTAATTAAATGTCTTAAAAATGCAGAAGTTCTTTTGCATATTTATGACCCTGAAAAAACAATAATTGCGCCTTTTAATGATGAGCCTTTTAATGCAAAGCCGTTTCCTTATCAAAAATATCAAGACATTAAAGTAGCGCAATTAATGGGCATTTCTTACAAAGAATATATTAAAGAATAATTATGGAATTTATTAAATACACCCACCTTGAGCGTTTTGGTACTGATGAAGTTGACGGGATTAATATTGGCAAATGTCATATTTTTCCTAAATTAGACGGCACTAATGCTTCTTTTTGGTTTGACGGCGAAATCCGTTGTGGTTCGCGTAACCGCGTTTTGTCCATTAATGACGATAATGCCGGATTTATGAATTGGCTAGTTAAACAAGAAAACCTTGTTAAATTAGCAATGGCCCATCCAAATTATGTGTTTTACGGTGAATGGCTTGTGCCACATAGCCTAAAAACCTATCAAGAAGACGCTTGGCGCAATCTGTACATTTTTGATATTTACGACGTAAACCGACAAAATTATTTGCCTTATGAAGTTTATAAGCCAATTCTTGACGCCTATAAAGCTACATATATTCCTTGTGCTGGCGTTGTAACTAACCCCACTTATGAAATTTTATGTAAGTTTCGTGATGAAAACTTTTACAAAGTA
>JAGVCC010000307.1 GCA_020059395.1 Chitinophagales bacterium
CCTTATGCTTTATGTGGGCCCGGTGGTATTGAAATTGTACCCGGCGGATTAACAAGGGTGGCACTTAAGGAAGGTTCGTTGGTGGTAAACTCATCTCAGGGTGGTGGCAGTAAAGATACATGGGTGCTGGGCCCATAGCCCCCTCCGCCCCCTAAAGGGGGAACTTTAGAGCATGGAAATTTTGGCAATTTGACTATATCAAAGAATGTTTTTGAAAAATATTATTCACTTTAAAAAATAAAACCCTTCGCAGTTCCCCCTTTAGGGGGCGGAGGGGGCTCTAAATATGTTAAGCAGAGTAGCAGACAGTTTATATTGGATGAGCCGTTATATGGAACGGGCGGATGGTATTTTGCGTATGCTGAAAATCAACTACGCATCATCGCAGGACGATATACAGGAGTTTAGCTGGAAACCAGTGCTTAAAATTTTTACTTATTTAAAAGAAGAGGAAGCCGATGCGCTTGCAAAAGATTCAAGAGGTGTATTGCAATATTTAGTTACCGATAAAAGTAACAATGGCTCGGTAGTAAACATTGTAACACAGGCAAGGGAAAACGGCCGCAGTGTTCAGGACCATATTACAAAAGAAATGTGGCAGTGCCTAAACGAGTTTTACCATATTGTACGGCACGATAAATTGATGGATCAGTTACAAAAAGAAGACCCCGTTACAGTGCTGGATAATTTAATAAAACAATGCCTGCTGTATTTTGGCACTACCGATGTTACTATGAGCCGTGGCGAAGGAAACTCTTTTATAAATATTGGAAAGTTTTTAGAACGGGCCATACAATCTGCAGATGTGTTGGATATAAAATTCAGCGAACTGAATTATCAGGTGGATAAGCCTGCCGATACCATGTACTGGAAATATATGCTGATGTCTATTTCGGGATATGAACTGTATTTAAAAACATACCGCAGCGGATTTGAAGCCAAGAATGTAATGGAGCAGATTATTTTAAACGAAGCATTCCCACGTTCCGTATTGTATTCGGTAAACCAGCTGCACCGTTATTTTGAACGGTTGAAAAACGAACGCAACCTGCACAACTTTAACCAAATTGATTTTATGATGGGTAAGCTGCGGAGTAAAATAAAATTCAGCACGGCAGATTCTGTTTTACATGAAGGGTTACACCATTTTTTATCAGACAGTAAACAGGCTCTGCTGCAAATTGGTAATACCCTCAATCACACTTATTTTGCACACTCTTAGTGAGTAGTGAGGTGTGAGTATGGTGCAGGAGATGATGAAACTTGCACACATTAAAAACCACTCACGGCTCACGACTGACGACTGACTATTCACAACTCACAACTATGCCCCGTTTTTTAATACACCACGTAACTAAATATACTTACCCCGAGCCGGTAAGAGACAGCGCCAATCAAATGATGCTGTATCCCATAAAAGACGATTATCAGGATGTACAGTCGCAAAAAATATCCATATCCGGCGAGCCGTTTGTAGAAGTATATAAAGATTATTACGGCAACGAAATTGGTTCGTTTATGAATATTGCGCCACATACTGAGTTACGTATTGACTCAAATATTTCTGTAGTAACCAAAGAAAGGATTTTTCCTGCAGATGATAAACCTGCAGATGTGCAGTGGCATTACCTGCAGGAAATACAATACATCATTCCGTACATAGATTTTTTAAAACAGGAATATTTCAGCAAGCTGGGTGAAGTAAAGCAAATAGCTAACCCATCCTTATTTGCTGATAAAACTGTTTATGCAACCGTACAGGAATTAAACACCTGGGTGTACAACAACTTTAAATATATAAAAGGCATTACCACAGTAGAAACCACACTGGAAGAAATTTGGAATTTAAAAGCCGGCGTTTGCCAGGACTTTGCACATATATTATTGCTGATGCTGCGCCTGCTTAATATACCGGCACGGTATGTAAGCGGCTATGTTTGCCCTAAAGACAGTACACTGCGTGGCGAAGGTGCCACCCATGCCTGGGCAGAAGTTTTTATACCTTACTATGGCTGGCTGGGCATTGACCCTACCAATAATTGTGTGGTAAGCGATTTACATGTGCGCCTTGCAATTGGGCGCAACTTCAGCGATTGCTCCCCTATAAAAGGCAACTACAAAGGCACAGCTAAACAAACGCTGGAGGTGGGTGTTTCTGTTAGTTACGAAGATGGACAGGTGCATAATGAAGCAGCTGCAATTTTAACACCCAATGTTGTGGAAGCATCTTTAAGAGACGATATTGAAAATGCCGAAAGCAGCAACTCCTACAGAAGATATATGGAGATGGTGCAACAGCAGCAGTAGTTATTCTTCATCTGTTGCAGCGGGCAATTCGGTTAACTGGCTTTTGCAGGTTTTACAACGGTACTGTTTGCTGTACAAGTTTGTTTGCCCGTACAACAGTTTGTTTTTAATTACACCCCATGCAGTTTTTGGGGTATTAATTATTTCATCTGTAAACAACCCCTTGCTTTTACAATAAGGACAAATTAATTCGTTTAAATGGGCCACTTCTGCTTCTTTCATTATTTCCCTTGCTTCACTTACTTGTGTATCTCTTACTTCCAATTTTATACCGCCAATGGCATTACTTAATAGTGGGTCGGCAAGAATGGTGTTTTCATCTCTTATATAACACTCAATTCCGGAATGCTGCAGCATATTGCAGGCAATGTTTGCGTAAAAGTAATTGTCAAATCTTTCCAATACAAAAAGGCTCATTGCAGCTATTTTAATTTTTAATGAATTTATTTTTTCGTATACTTACTACCCACTGGCAGCCGGTATTTTTGAAAAGGCACTTTAAGCAAATTGTTAATGCTGCTGTGCTCTGCTTCTTTTAAATGCGTATCAACTCCAAAAACTATTTGTTGTGGCGGCAG
>JAGVCC010000228.1 GCA_020059395.1 Chitinophagales bacterium
AATCCGGTATTGCAATTAGCTTTTTCAGATATTAAAATGGTGTATAAAATACCGGAGAATATTTTACTGTATACAGAGGTGCATCAGGGTTGTTTATATTACCGCTTGCCCGGCGCTGCTAAGCGTATATCGTATCAGCAACTTAAAAACGGTTTGCTAAAACAAACCATACAACTGCCCCTTATTAGTTTACAGCATTTACATCTTCCTTTTTAAAACAGTCGATACAAAAAAGCCGCACACAAATGGTGCGGCCTTTACAATTATTAAAAATGTAATTACAGTCTTTTCAGCACTTCTTCACCCATAGCATCAGTGCCCAGTATTTTGTCTGCGGCGGTGCTGCTGTCTGCAATATCTTTTGTGCGGTAGCCTGCTTTTAATAATTGGTCCACAGCATTTATTACACATTCGCTTTCTGCCTTCATACCAAATGAAATATCCAATAGCAAAGCGGCAGATAAAATAGAGGCTAACGGATTGGCAATACCCTTACCCGTAATATCATGTGCCGAACCGTGTATGGGTTCGTACACACCTGTACCATCTCCAATAGAAGCGCTGGCCAGCATACCCATACTGCCTGCAATTTGCGATGCTTCATCCGTTAAAATATCTCCAAACAAATTAGCGGTAACCACCACATCAAAACGTTTTGGGTCTTTAATTAATAACATGGCTGTGGCATCTACAAACTGGTGCTCCACTTCCACGTCAGGATATTCAAGCGCTACTTTTTGCACAACCTCTCTCCACAGGCGGCTTGTTTCAAGTACGTTGGCTTTATCTACACTGCATAATTTTTTTCTTCTTGTACGGGCAGCATCAAATGCTTTACGTGTAATACGCTCTACTTCGTATCGGCTGTATTCTGCAATATCATACGCAGTGTCGCCATTATTCTTTCTGCCTTTTTCGCCAAAATAAATATCACCCGTTAACTCACGGAAGAAAAGTATATCAGCACCTTTTAAAATTTCTGGTTTAATGCTGCTTGCGCCCAGCAGTTCATCAAATAATTTTATGGGGCGAAGGTTGGCATATAAACCTAACTCTTTACGCATCTTCAGCAAGCCCTGTTCAGGCCGCACTTTTGCACTTGGGTCGTTATCATATTTTGGATGGCCTACTGCGCCAAATAACACCGCATCCGACTTGCGCATTTTTTCAAGCGACTCATCCGGCAGCGGATTGCCGGTGGCTTCAATGGCCACATGGCCTATCAGCGCTTCATCGTACGTAAATGTGTGATTGAATTTTGCAGCAATTTTATCCAGTACTTTTTTACCTACTGCTGTTACTTCCTGCCCGATACCATCGCCGGGAACAATTAAAATGTGTTTGGTTGCCATGTTGAAGGAAAGGCAAAGAGTTGAAAGGCAAAGAGGCAAATAGTAATTGCAGTGCCAAACAAACTATGCACTTTATTTTATTTTTTGAATAATTGAATAACTCATTTTATCTATCTCAGTACTTAAACTCATTAATTCATTGTATTGATCCTTTGAAACATAGGTAAGGTTAAAACTGATTTCTACTTGTGTTTGCATTTCATATAAAGAACCAACTGCTATTTGAAGAAATCTTTTATAATCAGCTGTAGATTTTCTTCCATACCCTTCAGCAATATTGCTGGGAACAGAAACAGCACATCGCCTCAATTGATTTGTTAAACCATACATTTCGGATGCAGGAAAACTTTTAGTTACTTCATAAATTTTTGTTACCAGCGCAACCGATTTTTGCCAAATAATTAAATCCCTATAAGACT
Source organism: Chitinophagales bacterium (assembly GCA_020059395.1). Lineage (GTDB taxonomy): Bacteria > Bacteroidota > Bacteroidia > Chitinophagales > Chitinophagaceae > Ferruginibacter. Next base: position 1,772 of record JAGVCC010000228.1, read on the forward strand.
GTATTGCTCCGATTTATAAATAGTATTAATACCAACAAACTCCTTCTCTTTGCCTCTTGCCTCTTTGCCTTTGTGCCTCTTATATAATATTCAACATCTTCTGCGTAGCCTTAATAGCGCTTACCGTTTGGTCACTGTCAAGCCCACGGGTTTTAAATTCTTTATGATTGTGGCTCCATGTAATTACAGTTTCGCACAAGGCATCTGTTTTACCGCCGGGTGGTATGCGTACTGCATAATCTGTAAGTAATGGCAGCTCCACTTTTTTCTGTTTGTAAATTTTTTTAAGTGCATTCATAAAAGCATCGTACTGTCCGTCGCCCTGTGCATGTTCTTCAAACAGCTCTCCGCTAATGCTTATGCGTAAAGTAGCGCTGGGGTTTAGGTTTTTAGAATGTGTGAGCACATAGTTTTCAATCTTTACTTTATCCTGCAGTGTTTTACTGTCCAGTACATCACTAATAACATAGGGTAAATCTGCCTGTGTAACGGCTTCTTTACGGTCGCCCAGTTCTATAATGCGTTGTGTAACTTTTTTAAGGTCTTCGTCTGCCAGGGTAATACCCAGTTGCGCCAGATTGTTTTCAATATTTGCTTTGCCGCTGGTTTTGCCCAATGCATATTTGCGCTGGCGGCCAAAACGCTCCGGCATTAAATCGCTGAAATACAATTTGTTCTTTTTATCACCATCGGCATGTATGCCGGCAGTTTGTGTAAATACATTTTCTCCCACCACGGGTTTATTAACCGGTATGCGAAATCCGGAGAATGTTTCCACCAGTTTGCTTACACCATACAATGATTTTTCTGCCACGGCAGATTTTAAGCCGGGTAAAAAATCATTCATTACAGCAACAGCACTTGCAAGCGGTGCATTGCCTGCACGCTCTCCCATACCGTTTACTGTTAAGTGCAAACCATGTGCGCCGGCTTTTAAAGCTTCCAGCACATTGGCAGTACCAAGGTCGTAATCATTATGGCCATGAAAATCGAAATGCACACCGGGATAACGCAGCACTGTTTCTTCTACAAACTCATATACTTCCGATGGAATTAAAACGCCGAGTGTATCGGGCAGCATAATTCTTTTTACAGGCTGCTTGCTTAAAAAATCTAAATACTGAAACACATACTCTTTGGAATGACGCATGCCATTGCTCCAGTCCTCGAGGTAAACATTTACATCAATCTTTTTTTGGCGGGCCAGTTTTATTACAGCGGCAATATCATTAAAATGCTGCTGGGGTGTTTTTTTAAGTTGATGTGTTAAATGATTTAAGGAGCCTTTGGTAAGCAGGTTCATTACTTTGGCACCGGCTTCCTGCATCCATTTAATGGATACATCACCATCTACAAAAGTTAATACTTCCACTTTATTAAGGTGGCCATTGGCCTTTGCCCATTTGGTAATTTTTTTTACCGCATCAAATTCACCTTCACTCACACGGGCACTTGCTATTTCAATACGGTCTACTTTTACTTCGGAAAGTAACAGTTGTGCAATGGTTAATTTTTCGCTGCTGGAAAAAGATACGCCGCTGGTTTGTTCACCATCTCTTAAAGTGGTGTCCATTATCTCTATGTAGCGCTGTTGTTTTGGCATGTTGTTGTTTGCTGCAGATTAATACAGACTTTTTTCTGCAAATGTTTTTATTTCTTCTTTCATGGCCTGCAGATAATCAATATCATCAAAACCATTATTAAGGTTATGTTTTTTATAACCGTTAATGTCAAAAGATTCGGCCCCCTCCAAACCTCCCCCCGTGGGTGAGGCTTCAGACCCTAATATTCGAATTGTTTGCTGAGGAAGGTTGACTTCAATCTGTGTTTTAGGGTCTGCTTCAATGGCTTTAAA
>JAGVCC010000303.1 GCA_020059395.1 Chitinophagales bacterium
ATTACCGAAAGCCGTAAAATATTTTATGCCGCTCATACCCGTCACTGTCAAACTTTTTACGGCTTTCGGTAATAGTTAAATAATAATCGTTTCCACGGGTTTCTCTTACATCAAAAAAGTAAGTTCTGCGTTTGCCTGCACGTATGCGCTGGCTGTAAACGCTTTCCATTTTTTTGTCGTTATTTTCGTACGCCACTTTAATTAGGTTGTTTTAATTATTAACTGATAGCCCTTTTTTGGGCATGGCAAAGATAAAATTGTTTTTGAATTGACAAAATATAAGTAAACTTATTATCAACACAATGTTAATCAGTTATCCTGCACCTGCTGCAGGTTGTACATTTCTGCATAAATGCCATTTTGCGCTATTAGTGTTTCATGGGTGCCTTGCTCTACTATTTTACCCTCATCCAGTACTATAATTTTATCAAACTGAAAAAGAGAAAATATACGGTGGGTTATAATGATAGCCGTTTTATTCTCAAGGTACCGGTACAGGTTTTCAATTATTTCTTTTTCTGTACGGGCATCCACAGCGCTTAAACAGTCGTCAAACACCACCACCTGCGGATTTTTAATAAGTGCCCTTGCTATGGAAATGCGCTGCTTTTGCCCGCCGCTGAGCGTTACGCCCCGCTCACCAATCATAGTGTTATATTTTTCTTCAAAACGCTCTATCTCGGTGTGTACGCTGGCTTGTTTGGCGGCTGTTTCTATTTGCTGCTGCGTGGCATCCTGCAGGCCAAAACGTATATTATTGCTTACACTTTCGCTGAACAGAAACACATCCTGCGGCACATAACTTATCTGCTCCCGTAAATGCTGCAGGTCAATTTTATTTACCGGCACACCATCGTAAGTAATTATGCCCTGCTGCGGATTGTACATGTGCAGCATCAGCTGCGCCAGGGTTGATTTGCCGGAGCCTGTGCGGCCCACAATAGCCACCTTATCCCCTTTATTTATTTGCAGCGAAAAGTTTTTAACAGCATTAATACCCGTGTGCGGATAGGTGAAGTCTACATTGGCAAAATTGATATTGCCCTGCAATTGCGGAGTTACTGTCTGGGCTTCATTTTTTATTTCAGGCTCGGTTAGTAAAAATTCATTAATACGCTTTTGTGAGGTAATGGCACGCTGTATCATACTGGCCGTCCACCCTATTGCACTTACAGGAAATGTAAGCATCTGTATATACACCACAAACTCCACAATCATACCCACATTTGCACCGGGTGCTTTATTAATTACATCCAGGCTGCCCACCATTATGGTAATTAAAGTGCTTAACCCAATAAGCAGTGCCATGCTGGGAAAATAGATAGCCTCTGTTTTAGCAAGCCCAAGCGCATTTTGGCGGTATGCCTCACTATTGTTTTTAAAAAAACCAAACATGGCGTTTTCCTGCACATACGATTTTATTACACGTATACCAGAATAAGATTCCTGGGCATTGGTGGTAAGGTCGCTTAGCAGGGCCTGTATTCTTTCACTTTTTTTGTTAATAACAGTATTTACAAAATAAATAGCAATGGCAAGTACGGGCAAGGGCGCCAATGCAACCAATGTTAATTTAGGATTTGCCTTAAACATAAAAAATACACTAAACCCTATTACCGCAGCCAGGTTTATAAAATACATAATGGCCGGGCCTGTGTACATACGCACACGGCTTACATCTTCTGCAATGCGGTTCATTAAATCGCCGGTGCTGTGGGTTTTGTAAAAGCTGGTGTCTAGTTGCTGGTAATGATTAAAAATTTCATTCTTCTGGTTGTACTCTATATGGCGGCTCATTACAATAATAGTTTGCCGCATTAAAAACATAAAAAAGCCGCTTATTACGGCCAATACCAAAAGTGTAATGCCTGCCAGCAGTATTTTATTGTGATTGCTTTGCCCGTACCAGCTAATAATTGCTTTAACCAGTACATCATAATTTTTTTCGGCGGCTGCGGCAGTATTGCCTTTTACTGAATGCACCACGGTATTAACAACATACCCTGTAAGCTGCGGTGCCAGTATGCGGAAGTAATTAGTGAGAACTACAAATAAAATACCCAGTAAAAAAAGCCAGCGGTATTTCCAGAAATATTTACGAAGAGGGCGCAGGTGCTTCATTATTACAAAGATAATGAGATTGCCGGTGCAGGAGTTGGTGCTAAAGGGATTAAAATTTTATTTTACTTACAACCGCCGTCAGCGTTTTAAACGGCTGACGGGGTTATACGCCAAACTGCTGCAGGTGGTGGTCAAGGTGTTTCCACGTGCCTTTGCTCCACTCCTCTTTTGTAAGCATACCAAAAAACGGATGAGGTTCATTACTCATGGCAGTTTCACTAAAACTGTTAATCATATTAATAAGCCCTTGCTTTTCCTGCTCAAGGTTTCTTAGGTCTGTAATTATAAAAGATTTGTCGGTGGGCAGGCTTCGCTTAAAAGGCTTTTCATTAAAAAGTTGCTTTTTAAAAAAGGGGCCAATAAGTCTTAGCAAAAAATTACGTTTTAAGGTATGTTTACCGGTGGCAACACCCAAAGGCATTTGGCAATGTGCCAGCATTTGCGCCACATTCATTTTACCCCATTGCGCTGCAGACTGTGGTGTAAGGTTATTGATACGGTGAATTATTTGTTGTTTGACGCTGGTTTCGAATAAATTTTTTATTTCCATAAACTAATTTTTAACCTACAAGCTGGTTTTAAAATTGAAGGTAAATAAAAAACCGGGAGCATTACACTCCCGGGGCAGTTCTCATGCCTGCACTCGTTTTCATATTCGTTATTCAGAAGTAAACACGGGCATAAGAAATTATTTATTACTGGTTACAAAGCTTTACCGCATCTGTGCCATAGCGGCTCATTTGTATTTTGTTCACTTTGGATGCTTTATTATAATACAGAATAACAATGCCATACTTTGTTTGAAAAGCATCCCATGCCGCATCTTTCAATTTAGGATAGCCCAGCCATTTAAACAATGTGTTTCTTGCAGCACCCATTACGGGCACACTTAATTTGCCTTTGAAGTTTGCCGCAATTTCAAAATAGCCACGTTCGGTTATAATATCAATGCCCTTGTCTTTATAAAAAACACCGCCGCAGCCCTTGCCACCGTCTTCATCTACCGCACTGGTAAAGCAGGGAAAGGCTTCTTTAAATTCTCCTAACGTAGATTTTACACTCAGGTCATCATTAATAGTACCTTCCAGTACATTCACATTAAAAGTTTTGCATTGTACGGTTGTTTTTAATTGTGCCGCTGCTGTTATTGCAATACAGCTTAGGTAAAAAGCAAAGAGTAGTTTTTTCATATCAAAGGTTTTAAATAATTGGATGGTTTGTAAAATTTTACCGGGGCTTAAATGCTTTGTTGGTGTACATAGCCTTGGTAAAAAGATAATATTTTCCGTCAACATAGTTTTTCCAGTAGCGCTTGCCTTTCAGGTCGTAATACAGGCGGCCATCAAAATTCCGCTTTGCAACTTTATCATTTACCCAAATTAGTTTAGGTGCACTTGCTGCTGTTGTTGCCGTCCTTTTTGTCATTGCCCTTGCAGCCGGTGTGCTGGTATTGGTACCTGAAGGTTTTGTAGCTGCTTTATTGTGGCTGTTTAGTGTAACAACTGGTACATTGTTGTTTTGCGGCACATACTTTTTACTGCAACTGTAAAAAAATATAATTAACACAGTTATACAAATGCTCAATGCTTTCATTGGCGCTTTTTATGGCACTGTTTCAATTTCTTTACCAAAAAATGTTAAAGTGGATAAATATTGCCACGCAGGTAATATAAAAGCCGGTAAAAAGATACCGGCTTTTCAGTAAAAGTCAGTTGATTATGTTATGACTGTATATAACTCTGTAAATGAGCAATTGTTTCTTCGTGTGTAAGTATGGTTTCCTTAACCACATCATTAATAGAAATGATGCCGCATAGTTCATCATTTTCAAAAACAGGCAGGTAGCGCACATTATTTTCACTCATAATCTGCATACAGGTATCAACAGAATTATCAGGCGTAATACGTGGCAGGCCGGTGCTCATAATTTCTCTTACAGGTGTGCTGGCAGATGACTTTCCTTTAAGCGCCACTTTACGGGCATAATCTCTTTCAGTAACAATACCTATGTACTTACCATTTTCTTTCACCACCATGGAGCCCATGTTTTTTTCATCCATCATTTTTAAGGCATCAATTACGGTAATGTCTGGTGTAATGGATATAACGTTGCTGCCCTTGCGTTTAAGTATGTGAGACACTTTTTTCATAAGCAATTTTTAAATGGTTAAAGAAGTGTGTTTGAAAGTTATTATTTTTTACTGATTTAATAAAATATTATCTCAGTAATGTGAATATCCACAACATTATGGGTAAAAAAAAATACAATGGCTTTTACGTTATAATTATTTAACCCTTAACTTCAACTCAATTAAACGCTTGCTTATGGGGGCATCCTCAATGATAATTTTAATATTGGCTGCACTTGCCTTTGCCGGAATTGCTGTAATGGTGAGTAAAATTGTTACCAAAAGCACCACTAATAAACAGAAAGCCCAGCCTTACGAATGCGGCATACCCACCACCGGTAAAACATGGATACAGTTTAATGTTGGCTATTATCTATTTGCACTGATATTTTTAATTTTTGATGTGGAGCTGGTGTTTTTATATCCATGGGCAGTAGTGGCAAAAAAAGTGGGCTGGCTGGCTTTTGCAGAGATTGTAATTTTCTTTTTTATACTTTTTACCGGGTTTGTGTATGCACATAAAAAGGGTGCGTTGAAGTGGCAATAAAGAGCCCCCTCCGCCCCCTTAAGGGGGAACTGATTATGGAGGCGATGTGAGCGAAGAAAATAGGATGCAGTATTTTTTATAACAGATATAGCAGTAAGTTTAAACTATTAATGAGCAACGATACAGCTAATGAAATAACGAACCAAGTTCCTCCGCCAGCTGGCAGAGGACAAGGGGCTTTTCCCGGTGAGGTGCACCCCACTGCCGATGGCGGCGTTATGCTCAGCAAGCTGGATGATGTGATTAACTGGGCAAGGGCCAACTCTTTATGGCCGCTCACTTTTGCCACCAGTTGCTGTGGTATAGAAATGATGGCCACCGCTTCTGCCAAATACGATTTTTCACGGTTTGGTTTTGAAGTGGCCCGTGCCTCTCCACGCCAGGCAGATGTTATAATTATTGCGGGCACTATTGTAAATAAAATGGCACCTGTTTTAAAGCGTTTGTACGATCAAATGGGCGACCCAAAATATGTAATTGCAATGGGTGCCTGCGCAATTAGCGGTGGCCCGTTTTTTTATAACACCTATTCGGTAGTAAAAGGCGCCGACCATATTATACCGGTTGATGTATATGTGGCAGGTTGCCCGCCGAGGCCGGAGGCGCTTTTACATGCATTGATAAGTTTGCAGGAAAAAATTAAAAGCGGTTTAACCAGAGAACAAATAAAAGCCCCCATCCCCTAAAGGGGTGTAATTGGGAAGAACATAATTTTATAGATATTGAATGAATACTGAAGAATTAAAAATAAAGGTCACAGAGTTGCTACCCAATGTCATTTTGGAAGAAGGCACAGAATGGCTGACATTTAATATTGAACCGGCACAACTAAAAGCTGTTGCCACTGCATTACGCAGTAATGATGCTTTGCAATTTGATTTTCTTTTTTGCATCACCTGTATCGACTGGAAGACACATCTTACCATGGTGTATCATTTTAATTCCACCATTTTTCGCCATAATGTAGTTGTGAAAGCAAAACTGGATGTTGCTAAACCCGAAATTGAAACCTTATGCGATATATGGCGCACTGCAGAATTTCATGAACGGGAAGTGTATGAAATGTTTGGTGTAAACTTTAGTAACCATCCTGATTTGCGGTTATTGATTTTACCCGATGGCTGGGAAGGAAAAAATCCAATGCGGAAAGATTTTGAAGATGCAGTGAATATGATAAGACTTTAAGAGTCCCCTCCGCCCCCTGAAGGGGGAACCAGCGGAGATTATGAAATAGAACATGGAATAAAAGTTGAGACGAAATTTATAAATGAACGAAATAAAAGATAATGTTACTACACAAGTTCCCCCTTTAGGGGGACAGGGGGTTGCTGATATGATTATCAACATAGGCCCACAGCACCCCGCCACTCATGGTGTGCTCCATCTTGTTATTACATTAAATGGCGAAACCATAAAAAAAGTGGAGCCACATCTTGGTTACATACACCGCTCTATTGAAAAAATGTGTGAGAGCCTCAGCTACCGGCAATTTATTTATGTAACCAGCCGCATGGATTATTTAAGCGCTCATATTAATAACCATGCCTGCGCTTTGTGTGTGGAAAAAGGTTTGCAAATTGAAGTGCCGGAAAGAGCACAGGTAATAAGGGTGCTGATGGATGAGCTGACAAGAATTGCAAGCCATGAATTATGGTGGGGAGCAATGGCAATGGACTTAGGCGCCTTTACTCCCTTTTTTCATGCGTTTAGAGAACGGGAAAATATTAACGACATAATGGAAGAAACCTGCGGTGCAAGGTTAACCATGAATTATATAGTGCCCGGTGGCGTAATGCAGGACATACATCCCAATTTTCAACAGCGGGTAAAAAGTTTTATTGCTGTATATAAATCCAAGGTGGATGAATATTATGAAATGCTTACGGGCAATACTATTTTTATTAACCGAATGAAAGGTGTTGGGGTTATTAGTAAAGAAGATGCCATATCATTTGGAATGACAGGGCCTGCAGCAAGGGGCAGTGCTGTTACCTGTGATGTAAGAAAATATTACCCTTATGAAATTTACAACAAGCTGCAATTTGACGAAATTACAGAAACAGGTTGCGATAGTTTAGCCAGATATTTAGTACGGCTTAGAGAAATAAATGAATCGGTAAAAATTATTGAACAGCTGATTGATACTATTCCTGAAGGAGAATTTCAGGCAAAAACAAAAGCAGTATTGAAATTACCAAAAGGAGAATTTTATCAAAAAGTAGAAACAGCAAGAGGTGAACTGGGTGTTTATATTGTGAGTGAAGGCGGCACCACTCCTTACCGGATTAAATTCAGGAGCCCGGGCTTTAGTAATTTATCGGCGCTTGACCATATGGCACGTGGCAGCAAGATTGGTGATTTGGTGGCAATGATGGGAACGCTGGATTTGGTGATACCGGATATAGACAGGTAGCAACCGGCCCTCAGCCCATCCTATCCTTCCCAGAGGGAAGGGAAATGGAGAAGATTGAAGCGGAGATGAAATTTGATTTTGGCCTGTGCCGTTTTGGTCGCTGACCAACAACATACGCTAAGATAAAAGTTGAATAAAGAAAATATTGTTGAAGTGAGTGACATAACGATGCTGATCAATGAACAAATGCTGGCATACCGTTGTTGGTCGCTGACCAACAACATTTGCTAAGATAAAAGATGAACAAAGAAATATTGTACAAGAGTGCGACGCCGATGAAGATGATTAAAGAAATATAGTTTGGTAAAAAATATTTTAAATAATAAAAAATAATCTTCTCCATTTCCTCCCCCGTTGGGGGAGATAGTGGGGGCCGGTATGCTAAGTTTTTCTGAAATAGCAAATAGTATTCACGAGTGGCTGAGCAGCCATTTAAATAACACATGGACGCTTGTGGTGGAAATGGTGATTGCAGGTGTGCTGGTAATTAGTTTGTTTGCATTGCTTGGTTTGATACTGGTAATTATGGAACGCAAAGTAAGTGCCTGGATGCAGATACGCCTGGGGCCAAACCGTGTGGGGCCAAAAGGTTTACTGCAATCTTTTGCAGATACATTAAAATTGCTGGTAAAGGAAGGCATGACACCCGGAGGGGCAGACAAATTCCTGTTCAACTTCGCTCCTTTTTTGGCCATGATTGTTGCCATGCTGTTAATGGCACCTATTGCTTTTGCAAAAGATTTTCAATTGTGGAATATTAATATCGGTGTATTGTATGTTACTGCTGTTTCTTCAATTTCTGTAATTAGTATTTTAATGGCGGGCTGGGCCAGCAACAATAAATATTCGCTGCTGGGTGCCATGCGCAGCGGCGCACAAATTGTAAGTTATGAACTGAGTGCGGGCCTTTCCATATTGTCGGTGGTGGTGCTTACAGGCAGTTTAAGTTTAAGTGATATTATCGCATCACAACAAAACGGCTGGTGGATTTTTAAAGGGCATATTCCTGTACTGATATCGTTTGTAATTTTTTTAATTGCCGTTACAGCAGAAACAAACAGAGCGCCTTTTGATTTGGCAGAAGCTGAAAGTGAATTAACCGCAGGTTTTCATACAGAATACAGCGGGATGAAATTTGCATTGTTTTTTTTAGCTGAGTATATAAACGTATTTATTGTATGTGCTATTGGCGCAACATTATTTTTGGGCGGATGGATGCCTTTTCATATTGGTAACTGGCAGGGATTTAATAATGTAATGGATTACATTCCAAGCAGTATATGGTTTTTTGGGAAAACGTTTTTTTTAATTTTTGTAATTATGTGGTTCCGGTGGACGTTCCCACGCCTGCGAATTGATCAGCTTTTAAATTTAGAATGGAAATATTTGTTGCCGATTAGTATGTTTAATTTACTGCTGGTAACAGCAATGGCTATATTGGGGTGGCATTTTTAAGAGCCCCCTCCGCCCCCTGAAGGGGGAACTGGCGGAGATTTAAGCGAAGAATAATTTTTGATAATGAGTAATGATAAAAATATTAAAAGTGCTGGTTCTTCTCCCCCTTCAGGGGGCTTGGGGGGCTACATTAAGGAAGTTTTTACCGCAGTAAAATCAATGCTGGTGGGCATGCGCCGCACCGGTTATTATTTTACGCATCATAAAGAAATTATTACACAGCAGTACCCCGATAACAGGGAGACGCTGAACCTCCCTGAACGGTTTAAAGGTGAAGTGGTAATGCCGCATGATGAAAAAAATGAACACCGCTGTACCGGTTGCCAGGCTTGCGAACTAGCTTGCCCTAATGGTACCATTAAAGTAATTTTTAAAAACGAGGTAACACCAGAAGGCAAAAAGAAAAAGGCTATTGATAAATTAGTGTATCATCTGGAGCTGTGTACGCTTTGTAATTTATGTGTAGTGGCCTGCCCAAGCGATGCGATTGTAATGGCACAAACTTTTGAGCACAGTGTATTTGACAGAAGCAAGCTGACCAAAGTGCTGAATAATCCTGGGAGTAAGATTATGGAGGGAGTTGAATAAAAGAGCCCCCTCCGCCCCCTGAAGGGGGAACTTGCGAAGAGTGAAGCGAAGAGGCCCATCCTTGAACTACGTTCGTTCCTTTGCAGGAATCCCAGAGGGAAGGAAAAAGGAGAAGATTGAAGGGGAGATAGATACAATTTATTAAAGTTGAAAAAAGGATTTACTGTTGAAATGCTTAATTACTAATATTGAAGTAAAAAATTAAATGCCCGGCCTCCCTCTCTTTTGGAGAGGGAACGAGGGAAAGGCTTTATGAACGGACACACCATTATATTTTATTTACTGGCACTGCTTACACTGGGCAGTGGGCTGCTGGCTGTTACCAGCAGGCAGTTATTTCGTTCAGCCATTTACTTATTATTTTCCCTAATTGGTATTGCAGGAATTTATTTTTGGCTGCAGTATGAATTTATTGCAGCTGTACAGATTGTGGTGTATGTTGGTGGTATTGTTGTATTGATTATTTTTTCAGTGTTTCTTACACATCAGGCAGGCGAAAAATTACCGGTGCCCAAAGTCAGTAATCAAATTATTGGAGGAGTTGCCGCTTTTTGTACTATGGCTTTAATAATGCTGCAACTGTTTAAATATTCTTATAAGCCAACTGCAGCAAAACCCATTGAGCCAACAGTTGCAAACATTGGTGAACAAATGCTGGGTACAGAAACCGGAGGCTATGCACTGCCTTTTGAAGTGGTGAGTATTTTGTTGCTGGCGGCACTGGTTGGCTGTATTATTATTGCAATAGCCCCTCCTAACCTCCCCCGAGGGGAGGAAAAAGCAAGGTGAATTAAATGAAGTGAATATTTTAGAAGATGAAAAGAAATATATTTTATACAGGGCTAAACTCCTCCCTTCAGGGGTTCTCTGGTAGGAGAACGAACGAAGTTCAGGGAGGGGCTCCTTTATGATGCAACCCGGATTATACCATATACTTTTTATAAGCACTGCCTTGTTTTTTATGGGTGTGTATGGTTTTTTTACCCGGCGCAACTTAATTACCATGCTAATGAGTATTGAATTAATGCTGAATAGTGTGAACCTGAATTTTATTGGCTTTAATAAATATGTATGGCCAAATAAAATGGATGGTTTGTTTTTTACCATTTTCATTATTGCAATTGCTGCAGCAGAAGCAGCTGTTGCCATTGCTATTATTATTAACTTATACAGAAGCCGGCAGTCGGTGGATGTAGAGAATGCAGAGGAGATGAAATATTAAAAGCCCCCTCCGCCCCCTAAAGGGGGAACCGGCGAAGAACAAGATGATTTTGCGAAACACAAAAATTGAAATGACTATATAGAAATATTAAAATGCAAAACGTACTATCCATAGCACTTATTCCTTTACTGCCACTGGCAGCATTTGTGTTATTGGGTTTATTTGGAAAATCATTTTTAAAAAAAGCAGCAGGGTATATTGCTGTATTATTTTTATTAACTGCCACTGTGTTGGCTTTTTATACAGCATACGAATACTTTTTTGTTTATGGCAAAGCAGATGGGGTATATCAAAAACTTGTACCGTTTAAATATGCCTGGCTGGTGTTTAATGATAAGCTGAGTATTGACATAGGGATTTTATTAGACCCTATTTCTGTAATGATGCTGGTGGTGGTTACTTTAGTTTCATTAATGGTGCATATTTACAGTTTGGGTTACATGAAGGGTGAAGAACGCTTTGCAACTTATTATGCTTACTTAGGATTGTTTACTTTCTCTATGCTAGGACTGGTTTTGTCTTCCAATATTTTTCAAATGTATATTTTTTGGGAGTTGGTGGGTGTTTCCTCTTTTTTATTGATTGGATATTATTACAATAAACCCTCAGCAGTGGCTGCCTGTAAAAAAGCATTTATTGTAACACGTTTTGCAGATTTGGGTTTCTTAATTGGTATACTCGTACTCTCCTATTATTCCGGCACACTGGATTTTAATACCATGCTGACCACTTTAACTTCGCCTGAATCAAGCGAATTAAAATCGGCAGTGTCTGGTTCATTCCTTGGTGTAAGTGCTTTAACATGGGGCATGCTGCTGGTGTTTATTGGTGGTGCAGGAAAGAGCGCTATGTTTCCATTGCACATATGGCTGCCAGACGCAATGGAAGGCCCCACTCCTGTTTCGGCCTTAATACATGCGGCAACTATGGTGGTGGCAGGTGTGTTTTTAGTGGCAAGATTATTTCCTGAATTTGCGCTGTCTGCACCGGAAGCTTTGCAGGTGGTGGCATATATTGGAGCAGCATCAGCATTAATAGCAGCAGTAATTGCATGCACACAAACTGATATTAAAAGAGTATTGGCATACTCCACCATGAGTCAGATTGGTTTTATGATGTTTGCTTTAGGTGTTTCTGACTTTGATAACGGTGGTGTTTTAGGTACGTCAAATTTAGGATACACCGCCTCTATGTTTCATTTGTTTACACATGCCCTGTTTAAAGCGTTATTATTTTTAGGTGCCGGTGCAGTTATACATTACGTACACAGTAACGAAATGAAAGACATGGGCGGCTTAAGAAAGCATATGCCCATTACTCATATCACCTTTTTAATTGCCTGCCTTGCTATTGCAGGCGTGCCGCCTTTTGCAGGTTTTTTTAGTAAAGAAGAAATTTTGCTGGCGGCTTATAAGGGTAATAAACTAATTTATTACATCGCTCTGTTTACTTCTGCACTTACTGCTTTTTATATGTTTCGTTTATACTTCAGTATTTTCTGGAACAAAGAATATCAGAAACACAGAAACAATCAACATGGAGAAGGTGGTATGGTAATGATGTTGCCACTTGTTTTATTGGCCGCTGGTGCTGCTCTTGCAGGTTTTATACCTTTCGGGCATTTTGTAAGTGCCGATGGTAAACCGCTGGAGAGTGAATTTCATTTGGCTTTTTCAATTGCGCCTGTCGTATTAGGGTTAGCAGGTATTTTAACCGCATGGATGTTATATAAAAAACAAAACGAAAGGCCAGATAAAATAGCAGCATCATTAAGCGGTTTGTATAAATCTGCTTACAATAAATTTTATGTTGATGAAGTATATACATTCATCACAAAAAAAATAATTTTCAAATTAATCGGAAGACCTGCTGCATGGTTTGATAAAAAAATTGTAGACGGAATGATTAATGTAACAGGCAGCATAACACAAACTATTTCTGAAAAAATAAAAGGATTGCAATCAGGCAAAGTGCAGCAGTATGCTGTGTACTTTTTGGTAGGAGGGTTAATATTGGCTGTGGTTATTATGTATTTATAAGCCCCTCCTATCCTCCCCCGAGGGGAGGAAAATGGAGAAGATTGAAGCGGAGAATTGTAGTAAATTTTAAATTGATGACTAAAGTATAAATTTTGATGTGGAAGATTAAGTTGCTGATTAAAAAACAAATAAACCGCTCCTTCCCTTCGGGGGAAGGAGAAGGAGGATGGGGCTTATGAATTTATTACTGCTCATATTAATTCCTTTAGCCACAGCAATTGCTGTTTTAACTGCCCGTACAAAACAACAGGTAAGATGGGTTTCTTTTATCGGAGCTTCTATACAACTATTTGCAACAACAGGTTTGTTAAGTGCATACCGCAGCGCAAGGGCTGCCGGGCAAAATGCACAGATGTTGTTTGAACAGCAGTACAACTGGTTTCCCAACTGGAATATTAGTTTTCATATTGGTGTAGATGGTATTGCTGTGGCAATGATTTTGCTTACTGCATTTGTAGTAGTAGCCGGTGTGCTGGTATCATGGAACGTGGAGAAGATGACAAAGGAATTTTATTTTTTGTTACTGCTTTTAAGTTTGGGTGCGTATGGCTTTTTTATTTCACTGGATTTATTTGTTTTGTTTTTCTTTTTGGAAGTGGCAGTAATACCCAAGTATTTAATAATAGGTATTTGGGGTAGTGGAAAAAAAGAATATAGTGCCAACAAACTTGCTTTACTGTTAATGTTTGGTTCTGCATTAATATTGGTGGGCATGTTGGGTGTTTACTTTGGCGGTGGTAAATCGTTTGACATATTACAATTGTCAGCAACTAAAATTCCTTTTGAAGCACAAAAAATTTGTTTTATTTTATTATTTGCTGGCTTTGGTGTATTTACAGCCTTGTTTCCTTTTCATACATGGGTGCCAGATGGGCATTCATCTGCTCCCACTGCAGGTTCTATGTTTTTAGCAGGCATATCTATGAAACTGGGTGGATACGGCGCTTTACGTGTAGCCACATTTTTGCTTCCTGAAGGCGCTAAAGAATATGCAAACATTATCATTGTACTTTCGGCCATCGGCATTTTATATGGTTCATTCGCCACATTAATGCAGAAGGATTTAAAATACATGAATGCTTATTCATCCGTTAGCCATTGCGGTTTTGTTTTGCTTGGCATCGGCATGTTAACAAAAACAGCAATTGCCGGTGCCGTAATGCAAATGGTAAGCCATGGCCTGATGACAGCACTTTTTTTTGCAGCAATAGGAATGATTTATGAACGCACCCATACAAGGCAAGTGAACGAAATGGGTGGCTTATTGAAAACAATGCCGTTTATTTCAACGGTGCTTTTCATAACAGGCTTGTGTTCGCTTGGTTTGCCTGGTTTAAGTGGCTTTGTTGCAGAGATGACGGTGTTTGTTGGCGCATGGGAACATGCAGATACATTTCATAGAGTAGCAACTATTGCTGCCTGTATGAGCATTGTGGTAACAGCAGTGTATATTTTAAGGGCTATTGGCAGCGTAGCAATGGGGCCTGTAAAAGAAAGTTTTGCCGGATTAACCGATGCCAAATGGAATGAAAAACTTGCAGCGGTTATTTTACTTATTGGAATTTTAGCTGTAGGACTGGCTCCTTTCTGGTTGCAGGATTTAATAAATCCCGGCGCAGAAATTATTATTCAAAAATTATCAGCAGGAAAATAGAATACAAAGGATGGATGCATTTTTTACATTATTAAAGCACGAGTTACTGGTAACAGCGCTCATTTTTATTTTGTTGCTGCTTAAAATAAGCCGCACTATTAAAAATGAAACACTGCTGCCGTTAATTCAGTTATTATTATTGATAAACTGTGCTGCCGGTTTTTTTTGGAATGAGCAGGGCAGTTTGTTTGACAGTATGTTTTACACAAACCCTTTGATTGCACTGCAAAAAAATATTTTAAACATTGGGGTGTATTTAATTTCATTGCTGTTTACTGATTGGTTTAAGAAAACAGCGCACCTTGCTGAATTTTTTATTCTGCTGTTGTCTGCTTTACTGGGCATGTTCTTTTTAATAAGCAGCGGTAATTTTTTAATGTTCTACTTAGCACTGGAGCTGGCAACCATTCCTGTGGCAGCCATGGCTAATTTTGATTTGGAGAAAAAAGTTTCATCCGAATCAGCCATGAAAATGATATTGTCTTCTGCATTTTCTTCGGGCATTTTGCTGTTTGGTATTTCTATAATTTATGGTGTAACCGGTATCATTAATTTTGCTGAATTAGCAGCAGTGGTAAATAATAGTACCATTCAATTATTAGCATTTGTATTTTTAATTACAGCGTTTGCATTTAAACTATCCATTGTGCCCTTTCATTTATGGACGGCAGATGTGTATGAAGGCTCCCCTATGCCCACCACGGCTTTTCTTTCTGTAATTTCAAAAGGTGCTGTTGCTTTTGCATTCATTACTGCGTTGTACAAAGTATTTCAGCCAGTAGCAGGGGTTTGGTACAATATGCTGATGGTACTGGCTGTAATAACAATGCTGGTGGGTAATTTTTTCGCACTGCGGCAGCAAAATATAAAACGTTTTCTGGCTTTCTCCTCTATTGCTCAGGTGGGATTTATATTGCTGGGCATTGGCAGCAATACTGCTAACGGCGCTGGAGCAGTAGTTTATTTTATACTGATTTATATTTTTAGTAACCTGGCGGCATTTGGAGTGGCGGCAATTATTAGTGCTGCTACTGGTAAAGAAAATATTGATGATTATAAAGGATTGTACAAAACAAATCCCTTGCTAAGCTGGATACTGGCACTGGCACTTTTTTCATTGGCGGGCATACCTCCTACTGCCGGTTTTTTTGGTAAGTTGTTTTTAATTTCATCTGCAGCGGCCAAAGGAAGTTATGCGTTTATAATTATTGCAGCATTAAACATGATTATTTCGTTGTACTATTATTTAAAAGTAATACGTGCTGTTTTTATGGATAAAAACGAAAAGCCAATTGAAAAATTACAGGTAAATGTATATGCTAAGTTGGGGCTGTTTATTTGTGGTGCAGGTATTGTGCTTTTAGGGTTGTTGAGCTGGGTGTATGAGTATATACAGGCGGTGGTGCAATAGTGGATATTTAATTGAGAATTTGGAAATGTGCAGCAATAAGTGGAGTTACATTTACTCTATAATAAATCTGGCATAATTAAACCCACTGTAGTAATTGCCTTATAAATAAAACAATGGCAAAATCTAAAACTATAACTGTAAAAGGAACCGAAATTGCTGTCGTTCAAGGTGAGCAGTCTGATTATATTTCACTTACTGATATAGCCAAACATAAAGATGCGGCTAATACAGACTCGATTATTCAGAATTGGCTCCGCAATAGAAATACGATTGAGCTATTAGGTTTTTGGGAACTTATGTATAATCCTGATTTTAAACCCCTCGAATTCGAGGGGTTTAGAAAGCAAGCAGGACTGAACAGTTTTGTTATGACCCCTAAACGCTGGATTGAAAGTACTAATGCAATTGGCATCACTTCAAAATCTGGCAGGTATGGTGGAACGTTTGCCCACAAGGATATTGCTTTCGAATTTGCAGCATGGATTTCCATTGAGTTCAAACTCTATATCATCAAAGAATTTCAACGCCTTAAAGCGGATGAAAATGACCGGCTTAAATTAGACTGGAATCTGCAACGCACTTTGGCAAAAGTGAATTATCATATACATACTGATGCTATTAAGGAAAATTTGATACCCAAGGAATTAAATAAAATCCAAACAAATTTTGTTTACGCCAATGAAGCTGATTTATTAAACGTAGCGCTGTTTGGTGTTACTGCAAAACAATGGCGGGATGCTAACCCTAAAGCTGATGGAAATATAAGGGATACTGCCACATTAGAACAACTGGTGGTGCTAAGTAATCTTGAAAGTATTAATGCGGTACTTATTCATCAAGGGTTAAAACAACCCGAAAGGCTTATGCAGTTGAACAAAATTGCTATTACACAAATGAAATCATTAGTAGAAAATAAAAGCATTAAGAGACTGAAATAGAACACAGTTTTCCTGGATTTTGTTGTTTAGATTGCATAAGACCGTAAAACATACACTATGATAAAAGTTGAACAATGGTATACCGATAAAGTGATTGCGACGCAACGATGATGCTATGAAAAGCAAAAGCTGGTATTAAAAAAAACGAAAATGGCCTTAAATAAAAATCATGAATTTGAAGAATTAGATGGCGTTAAATGCGGCATAGTGGAGAAAAATGTTTTACCCGAAAGGGTTGAGTTTTTAAAAGCATTACTGATGCATAACGGCTATACTGTAATTGCAGTACCATCTCCGGCTCCAAAAGCAGCACCGGCAAAACCTTTAGCTGAAGGTGAAGAAAATGAAGCCTCCTCCGCTGAAACTACGGCGGCTAAACCAACAACTTTTACTGTAGGTGTTACCGATTATACATTTAACAGCACCAATGCTATATTTGGAAGATTGCTTAAAACAGAAGAGGGCAACGTTGTAACGTTGGCTTACTGGCAGCAAAAAGAAGTTGTATCGAACGATGAAGTGCCTTATTTTGGAAATGTAATCAGTTAAATGTTGTTTATATTTCGCATTAAATTTACCCAAATGAAAAAAATATTACTCCTGCAGGTATATTTAATAATTATAAATGCCGTCATTGCTCAAGACTTTCCCGATTTTGCAACCCCTTCAAAAGACGACTTAGATTTAACTGAATGCCCATTTGACAAAGATGCAGCAGCAGTAGTGTTAATGCATGAAGGATTTAGTTATTCAAAAGACGATTATAAACTTATTACAACGCAGCATATAAGAATAAAAATTCTAAAACAATCAGGAAATAAAGTTGCTAATATTTCTATTCCATTTATCCGGATTAATGATTTTGAAAAGATTAAAGATTTAGAGGCTGTAACAATAAATACTGAAGAAAATGGAGTAATTAAAAAATATAAGGTGGATAAAAAATCAATTTATACAAATAAAATTAATAAAGTATTCGGTGAAATAAACTTTGCTTTTCCATCTGTAAAAGCCGGCAGTATAATTGAATACCAGTTTAAAAGCATTAAACAAAGTTATTTCGGATTAGAAGACTGGTATTTTCAAAGAGAAATCCCTGTGCTTGTAAGCAGGTATCATTTAAAAATGAGTAACAGCAAACAATTTAATTACAGGATGATACAGGGTGTAGAACCCGAAATAACTATACTGCCTGGCAAAGACAATATTTTTGTTGAAATGCGTAAAGTGCCGGCATTTTCTAAAGATCCGTTTATGGACAGCGAAAAAGATTACCGGCAACGAATTAATTTTAAGGTGGATGGTTATGATTCCCGGTGGGGCAACGGTCAAACAGGTACATTGTCATCGTCATGGGGCATTTTGAATGCAAGGCTTTTATTCAGCAGTTACTTCGGGTCGCAAATTTTAAGCACCATTCGAAAAGCAGTAAATTTTACAGACAGTGCAAAAAAAATAACTGATGAATATGAGCGTATGCAGCACATTTACAAATTTGTACGTAACCGCATTACATGGAATAAAAATAACAGTATTTATGCTGATGATCTTAATGGTGTTTGGGAAAAACAAACAGCCGATAATGGAGACATTAATATGCTGTTGATAAACCTTTTAAATGAAACACAGCTGGATGTATATCCTTTACTAATTAGCAAACGGGATAATGGAAGAGTTGATACTAATTACGCATATTCAGAGCAGTTCAATACTTTATTGGCTTGTGTTATAATTAACGGTAAAAAATATATGCTGGACGCAACAGATAAATATAACGACGAAGCCATCCCCCCAATTTTTTGTTTAAATACCACTGGGTTTTTAATAGACCCCAAAAAGGGGGAACTCATAAATATTAAGAGCGATTCTTCGGGATATAATGAAAGAATTGATCTTTTAATGGAGATTAATGATAATGACCTACTAAAAGGCAATGCAGTAATCAATAATAAAGCTTATGCCCGTTTGGAAAAACTTATATTGGCAAAATCGGATTTCAGTAATTTAAAAGATCGCTATATCGAGCAAACAAAAATACCGGTTAGCATCAATAATTATAATACAACCTACGACACTAGTAATACTGCCAACTCCGATTTTATAGAGAAAATAGATTTTTCAGCACCGCTTGCCGGTAGCGGTAAATATAATTTCATTCCGCTAAACCTTTTTTCATCATTTACTCAAAATCCTTTTGTTAGTGAAAAAAGATATTCTGATATTAATTTGGGTTATAACCAATCACTAATCATAAAAACCAAGGTAAAACTTTCAGGCAAATATAGTGTTGATGCTTTGCCTGAAAATACTGAATTGAATTTTCAAGAAGCCGGCATGTTTTTTTCAAGGACTGGAAAAGTAAACAACGCTGAAAATAGTTTTGAATTTGAAATACAAATTGTAAGAAATAAAAGCTATTTCAGCAATACTGAATATGAGGCCATAATGACTGCTTACAAGGCAATAGTTAACAAATTTGCTGAACAGGTTGTTCTAAAAATAAAATAGCCGTTGTTGCAGTAAGAATACTCCAATAGCCACTGCAAATCCGGCTAAAGCAATCCACCCGATTTTTTTTAAGTACCACATAAAGTTTATTTGCTCAATACCCATAACAGCAACGCCTGCGGCTGAGCCAATTATTAATGCGCTGCCGCCGCTGCCGGTTGTAAGTGCTAAAAATTCCCAAAACGGATGATCGGTTGGATAGGTTTGTAAATCGTACATGCCTTGAGCTGCAGCTACCAATGGCACATTATCCACTACTGCAGAAAGCATACCCAATAAAGTTCCAATAGCATAATCATTTTTAAAAGTGGTGCTTAAAGCAGTTGCTGCGTTTTTTAAAATTCCGGTTGACTGCAAAGCCGAAACTGCCAAAAGAATGCCCAGAAAAAAAAGAATGCTTGGGGTGTCAATTTTTTGTAATGCCCTTGCCACTGTAAACTTTTCTTTATACTCTGCCTCTTTTCTTTTGTGAATAAGGGTGATGATGACCCACATTAAACCCAATGCCAGCAACATACCCATAAATGGAGGTAAGTGGGTAACAGTTTTAAATGCAGGCACAAAAATTAAAAAACCAAGACCGGTAAGCAGAACAATTTTACCTTCTCTTTTTTCTGCAGCGTTTGTTTGTGTTTGTGGCAATGCTGCCAATTGCTTGCCTTTAAAACGGGCAGCTACAATTAATACGGGTACAAGGCAACCTATAAGACTGGGTATTAGTAAAGTTTTAATAATGTTGAAAGCTGTTATCTGTTTACCAATCCACAACATGGTGGTGGTAACATCTCCCAATGGCGACCATGCACCGCCAAAGTTTGCCGCAATAATAATGATGCCCGCAAACCACAACCTGTCTTCTTTTTGGGGCAAGAGTTTTATGCAAAGTGATGTCATTACAATTGCCGTGGTTAAATTATCGAGCAAAGCAGAAAGCAAAAAAGTGATAATAGAAATAATGAAGAGCAGTTTTACTTTGCTTTTTGTTTTTATTCCCTGTGTAATAATTTCAAAACCGTTGTGTGCATCAATAAGCTCCACAATGGTCATAGCACCCATTAAAAAAAACAAGATGGAAGCAATATCTCCAAAGCCGTGCAGTAATTCGTCTGATACAATTTGTGTATTGTTGCTTTGCAATATATAAACCGTCCAGCACAATACACCGGTTATTAAAGCGCTAGCTGCTTTATTAACATGCAGGTTATGCTCAAACGCAATGGCAAGGTAGCCAACAATAAAAATGATGATGATAATTGCAGTAGCCATAATGCTGTAAAAATACAATTTATTTACAGCAGTTATTAGGGCATAATTAACTTTACTTCTGTGTGTACACTCTTACATAATCAATTTCCATAGATGCGCCTGTAATTGTTTCATCTACCCCTTTTGCACCACCCCAATTACCGCCTACAGCAACATTAAGCAGTAAATGAAACTGTTTATCAAAAGGCCATTCTGCAAAACCTTTACCGGTATTTGTAAAACTTAAAAACCTGTTATTGTCTACAAAAAAGTCAATGTGGTCTTTATACCATTCCGCTGCATATACATGAAAACTGGTGTACAGGTTATTAAAATATAAGCCCTTTGTTGTTTGTGTATGTAAAATATGGTTAAATGATTTTGTATGCACACTGCTGAAAACAGAATCGGGCATGTACCCCACATTTTCCATTATATCAATTTCGCCGCTTTGGGGCCAGCCGCCATATTCCCAATTGGTGGGCAGCATCCATATAGCAGGCCACATGCCTCTGCCTGCAGGCAATTTTGCTTTTACTTCAATGCGGCCATACAACCAGTCGCCCTTGTGTTTTGTTACCAGCCTTGCAGATGTGTAAGTATTGTTTTCTTTCTTTTGTTTTAATGCAGTAATGATGAGCTTGCCATTTTTTACAACTGCATTAGCAGTATCCGCTTTAGTATAGTACTGCAATTCGTTATTACCCCAACCATTACCACCCACATCATAATTCCATTTGCTGCTGTCTGGCAAACCTGTGTAGTTAAATTCATCTTTCCATGCCAGCTTCCATCCTTTTTTAGTTGAGCTGCATGAAATACTGCCACAAATAATTGCTGCAACCAATACTATGTTTAAAAATTTGGGCATTTTATTTATTCCATTTTATTTTTACTGTTTTTACATTATTTGAGCTGCCACCAATCATTATCTCAAAATCTCCGGGTTCCCAAATATGCTGCAGTTTATCATTATAAAATTTTAGCTGCGCTGTTGTAATTGTAAAATTTACTGTTTTGGTTTCGCCGGCTTTTATAAATATTTTTTGAAAACCTTTTAATTCTTTTACCGGACGCACCACACTGCCAACCATATCTCTTATGTATAACTGCACCACTTCTTCCCCATTAAAGGTACTGTTATTGGTAATGTTAATGCTGGCAATAAGGTTTTGATTACCGGAAGGAACTGTTGTGTTTACCGACACATTGCTGTATTGAAAATTGCTGTAGCTTAAGCCATGTCCAAACGAAAACTTTGGGCTGTTGGGAATATCTAAATAAGCTGATACATAATTGTTGTCATTTTCATTTGCCGCAGGCCGCCCTGTGCTGTAATAATTATAGTAAACAGGTATTTGACCCTCACTTCTTGGAAAACTCATGGGCAGTTTACCGGAAGGATTATAGTCTCCAAACAACACATCAGCTATTGCTTCTGCTCCTTTTGTGCCGAGCCACCAGGTGTACAAAATAGCAGGAACGTTATCTGCTGTCCAGTTAAAAATCAATGGCCTGCCTGCACCTATAAGTACAATAACTGGTTTGCCTGTGGCATGTATCGCTTTTATCAAATCTTCCTGTACTCCCGGCAGGTGAATATTGCTTTTGCTTTTTGCTTCGCCTGTCATCATACGGTCTTCTCCAAAATACATTATTACAACATCTGCTTTTTTAGTGGCTTCAATTGCTTCAGCAAAACCAGCTGTTGAAGTATCTGCTACTTCACAACCTTTAGCATAAAATAAGCTTTCATCGCTGTTTAATCTTTTCTTTATCACATCATACAGCGATGGTATTCTTGCAGTATCATCTTCCCAATCATAACTCCAAAAACCAAGGTGGTCTTTTACTGATTTTATAAGTGGGCCAATTAAGGCAATGGACTTTATCTCTTTTGAAACAGGCAATAGAGCGGCGGCTGTTTTCCCCCCTTTGGGGGTTAGGGGGCTGTTTTTCAGCAGCACTATGCTTTTCCTTGCCATATCTTTTTCTGCTTCTAAATGTGCCGCATTATTCCATTGCTGTTTTTCACTTGCTTCATTACAAAATTTATAAGGGTCGTCAAATAAGCCCAGCTCAAATTTTTTCTGTAAAATTCTACGGACTGCGTCATCAACCACACTCATTTTAACTTTGCCATCTTTAACTAATTGCGGCAGGTGTTTTATGTAAGCCCTGCTTTCCATATCCATATCACTGCCTGCATTGGCAGCAAGCATGGCCGCTTCATAATTATCTTTTGCATAACCATGATTAATCATTTCCCCCACACTGCCCCAGTCACTCACAACAAAACCATTAAACTTCCATTGGTTTTTTAAAATATCTCTTTGTAAATATGCATTGCCGGTGGCCGGTATACCATTTAAATCATTAAACGAATTCATGAATGTAGCAACGCCTGCATCTGCAGCAGCTTTAAATGGTGGCAGGTAAATTTCATGTAACTGACGCAGGCTCATATCAACACTATTATAATCTCTGCCGCCAACTGCTGCACCATATGCTGCAAAATGTTTTGCAGTAGCCATTACAGCATCCGTATTACCAATTCCTTTTCCCTGAAAACCTTTTATTCTTGCTGTTGCTATCATACTGCCGAGATAAGTATCTTCCCCTGCACCTTCCATTACCCTTCCCCAACGTGGGTCTCGGCCAATATCAACCATGGGGGCAAATGTCCAGTGTACACCGGCAGCGCTTACTTCTGTTGCGGCAATTCTTGCACTGCGTTCAATAGCAGCCATATCCCAGCTTGCGGCTTCGGCCAGCGGTATGGGAAAAACAGTTCTGTAACCATGTATAACATCCTGCCCAAACAATAAGGGAATTTTTAATCTTGATTGCAGCGCTATTTCCTGCAGGCTTTTTGTTTTTGCAGCACCTGTTACATTTAAAAAAGAACCAATCATTCCTTTGCGGATTTGGTTTTGTTTATCGCCATCTTTTGTAACAGGGCCAGTGGCTGTAAAATCGCTGCTGTATTGGTTCATTTGGCCAGTTTTTTCTGCCAGCGTCATCAGCTGTAGCAAAGAATCAACTTTTTGCGATGTAGATTTTTGTGCATTCACTGTAAATGTAACTGCGATAAAAATTACCGGGGCAACAATTTTTTTTAAAGCTAAAGTACACATACTGTTACAGAATTTATAAACCTGAATTATTTATTAATAGAAATTGCAGCTAATACAGGGAAATGATCTGAAGGATATTTCATATCATAAGAATCGGTTAGCGTTGCAAACTTTGACACATTGATACGTGTATCGTTATTTACAAAAACATAATCTATACAACCGCTGGGCTTTTCGTTAAATTTAAAAGCATTCCACGTATCAATATTGCCATATACTTGCTTACTAATACTGCGGCAGTTTTTCATTTTACTCATCATGTACTTCGCCGGCTCTTCCTCGGACTTAGAATTAAAATCTCCAGTTATTATAACAGGCAGTTGTGCGGTATTCAATTCTTTGATTTTCTTCACAATCAGTTTTGCCGACTCTAACCTTGCCTTTATACCAACATGATCAAAATGTGTATTAAAAACCCACACTTTTTGTTTTGTCATTTTGTGCAGAAATAAACCATAAGTGCATACTCTTACTATGGCGGCATCCCATCCTTTTGATACTGTGTCGGGTGTAAGCGAAAGCCAGAAAGTGGATTGTTGCAATACTTTGTAGGTATCTTTTTTATAAAATATACAGGAGTACTCCCCTGCTTTTTTTCCGTCATCTCTTCCCACACCAATATAATTATAACCGGTTAAATTTTGCTGCAGGTATTGTAACTGATGATGCTGTACTTCCTGCCCACCTATAAAATCTGCTTCGTAATAATTCATGAGTGCAGCAACCTTATCTTTCCGATTGTTCCATTGGTTTTCACCATCGCTTTTTACATCCAGACGAATATTATAGCTCATTACATTTATATTAAGCTGCGCCGATAATATTAAAGGAACTGTTATCAGTAGAAAAAGAAATTGTAGTTGTTTCATCATTTTATTTTTTAAGCCAAGGACTTTCAAAACCCAGCTTTAATAAACCCTGTTTTATTTCCGGGCAGCTCATAAATAATTTCCAAAGTAAACCACTTCGGTAATTTTCCATCATGACAACAATCGGCCCCTGGTCAATGGCAAGGTAATGCGGCAGGTACCAGTTATCAGTTTCGCTAAAAGCATCATAAAAACCATAAGGTCCCCATAGTTTATCCCGTTTATTATTGTACCAATTTTTCATAGCAGCCATAGATTGTACAGGAGTATATGGAAATGATGATAAAGCAGCAGATGGTGAAATTACTCCCAAATCGTTTTCATTAGACGGTGCATGACCAGCATACCCTTGTACAGAATAGCTTGATGTTAGGCCCCAGCTATCTGGCCCGTATCCTTTAAATTTTTTAGGATTATTCACACACCATTGGTAATTTATGTGTGCATGGCTGCTGGTTTCATTCCAATAATCAGCATATTTATCTTTAAGACCCCGCGGATCAAGTCCAAGATATGAGTAGTGTGCCCAAAACAGCGGCCCGCCATTTAGAGGGTTGCCCTGATGTTGTAGCTGCAATGTATAATCAAATGATTTTTTTGAGACTGTTATTTTGCCATTTTCAGCCCAGCCTTCATGATATACTTCGGCGGGCACACCATGCGTGGGAGATGCGGCTGCCAGCACATACATAATTAAACATTCATTATAGCCATGCACGGCAAAATTTATTTCCCATCCGTAAGTTGGGCTCCAGTGCCAGTACAAAACATTTTTACCATTTCGATACCAGTCAAACTCAACCTCTTTCCACAATCTATCTGCCCTTGCTGCTAATTGTTTTTCTGCTACACTGCCATTTGCAAAATATTGTCGCATACATAAAAGTGCCTGTACCATAAAAGATGTTTCCACTAAATCGCCACCATTATCTTTTCTGCCAAATGGTTTCACTTTTCCAGTTTCGCCATTCCACCAATGCGGCCATGCGCCATGAAACCTGTCGGCAGTTTCTAAAAAGTGTAATATTTTTTCAAATTGTTTTACGCCTTGTTGTCTGGTAATAAAATTCCGTTCAATACCAACCAGTAAAGCCATTACACCAAAACCACTGCCGCCACTTGTAACAATATTTTTATCACTATCAGGATAATTATCGTCTGCATGAAAACGCTCCCTTGCAAGGCCACTTACGGGTTCTGCACCATCCCAAAAATATTGAAAGGTTTGCTGCTGCACCATGCGAAACAATGAAGTGTCTGCCTGCTGTAAGGAAAGCATTGTGTTATTGCTGGTTGCTTTTTTTGTGTTGTAGCAACTGGTACATAAAAATAGTATCAAAGCAAGAGCGGCTGCATTTCTACTTTTCATTACATTATTCTTACACGTTATAATCACAGCCATTTTTGCTTCTTTTATTATTTATTCCAGTTAACTATTGCTTTCTTCACATCTTTTGAGCTGCTGCCAATCATAATTTCAAAATCACCGGGTTCCCATCCGTAAGTCATATCAGCATGATAATATTTTAAATCATCAGTGGTAATTTTAAATGTTACCATTTTGCTTTCACCAGCTTTCAATTCAATTTTTTCAAAGCCTTTTAGTTCTTTTACCGGCCTTGTGTTGGCCCCCACCACATCTCTAATGTATAACTGCACCACTTCTTTTCCGGTGCGGCTGCCCGTGTTGGTTACTACAACACTGGCTGTTACTGTTTGATTGCCTTTAGGTATAGTACTACTAACCTTTACATCACTGTAAGAAAAACTAGTGTAACTTAAACCATAACCAAAAGGATAAACAGGCTCGTTGCTTACATCTAAATAATTACTGCGGAATTTTTGGAACCACTGCCCTTCTGCCAAGGGGCGTCCGGTACTTTTATGTGCGTAATACATTGGCACCTGACCAACATTTTGTGGCCATGTGGTGGTTAGTTTACCTGAGGGATTCACATCACCAAATAATACATCGCTTACCGCATACCCAGTTTCGCTGCCGCCAAACCAAACATTTAATATGGCAGGCACATTTTCGCTTTCCCATTTTATGGCAAGCGGACGACCAGTAAACAAGACCAGCACCACTGGCTTACCCGTTTTTAGCAGTGCTTCAATTAAATCTTTTTGCACCTGAGGTATTTCAATATTACTGCGGCTGCTGCTTTCTCCACTCATTTCGGCGCTTTCGCCTGCAGCCACCACCACTACATCGCTTTGCTTTGCTATTGCAACGGCTTCTGCAATCATTGTAGCAGCAGGCCTGGTATCTCTGCGTAAAGATTTTCCAAACATACCGGCTCTTTCCTCAAACAAACTGTCTGCATCTAAATTGCTGCCTCTTGCTGTTAAAATTTTTACTTTATCGCCTACGGTTTCTGTTAAACCCTGCAACACTGTTACAGCCTCACTAAACCTTGCTGCAACTGCCCATGTGCCTGGCATGTTTTCACTGTTATCTGCCAATGGCCCAATTAGTGCAACGGTGCCAGATTTTTTTAATGGTAACAAGCCATTATTATTTTTTAATAACACAAAACAATCTGCTGCAATCTTCCTGGCTTCTGCCCTGTTAGCTGCATTGTATACATCTGTTTTTGCACGGTTTTCATCGCAATATTTATAAGGGTTTTCAAACAAACCTAATTTATATTTTGCTTCCAAAATTAAACGGCAGGCATTATCAATTTCAGCCTGTGTTACTTTACCTTCCTGTAATGATTTTTTCAATGTAGTTAATAAACCTTCTCCAACCATATCCATGTGTATACCTGCTTTTAATGCCAGTGCCGATACCGTTTGCAAATTCCCCATGCCGTGGTCAATCATTTCATTAATGCCGGTATAATCTGTAACAACAAAACCTTTAAAGCCCCATTGTTTGCGCAGCACATCCGTCATTAAAAACTTATTAGCTGTAGCCGGTACGCCATTAACATCATTAAATGATGCCATAAAACTTCCT
Organism: Chitinophagales bacterium; assembly: GCA_020059395.1. Lineage (GTDB taxonomy): Bacteria > Bacteroidota > Bacteroidia > Chitinophagales > Chitinophagaceae > Ferruginibacter. Next base: position 27,242 of record JAGVCC010000303.1, read on the forward strand.
GCTCCTGCTTCAACACCGGCTTTGTAGGGCGGCATGTATTCATTAAACATGCGTGAGTAACTCATATCTGTTGTGTTATAGTCACGGCCTGCTTCGGCGGCACCATACATAGCGTAATGTTTTACGCATGCCATTATATTTTGGTTAGATGAGAAACTGCCCTGGTAGCCCTGTATCATAGCTTTTGCAATTTGTGCCCCTAAATACGGGTCTTCGCCATTACCTTCAGAAATACGGCCCCATCTTGGGTCACGGCATACATCCACCATTGGGCTAAACGTCCAGTTAATACCATCTGCACTGGCTTCCTTTGCGGCAATTTGTGCGCTGCGTTTTACAGCCTGCATATCCCAACTGCAACTTAAGCCTAATGGAATCGGAAACACAGTTTCGTAACCGTGTATTACATCCATACCAAACAACATTGGAATTTTTAAACGGCTTTCTTCAACAGCCACCCGCTGCACATCTTTAATTTTTGCAACAGTTTTTATATTAAAAAGGCCGCCCACTTTTCCTTCTTTAATTTTTTTACCAATGTCGCTGCTTTGCGCCTGGCCCGTTACAATATCACCGCTGCCGGGTAAATTCAACTGGCCTATTTTTTCATCTATCGTCATTTTCTTCATTAATCCGTCAATGAAGATTTTCATTTTTGCATCCTGCGCCGATGCGTTTGTTACAACTGATACTGCAATAGCAAACAACCATTTTTTCATGTGTATATTTTTTGGATAATCAACTTTAGTAATTCCTTTTTAAGTGTAATGACCTTGAAGTGTTTAAGATAACAACATTGTGCAGCTTCATTTTATTAAATACGGCTGTATAATTTTTTGCCATATTTTATACCCGTCTTTGTTCATGTGCAGCCGGTCGCCAATAAACAATTCTTCTCTTGGTGTGCCGTCTGCGTTAAGCATCGCATTCCATACACTTAAAAACTTTCCGTTATTTTTTTTCTTTTTTAAAAATTTTTCTATCCGCTTGTTGCCTTCAATTGTTCTTGCCCTCATCTGCCAGCGGCTCGGGCTGGGTTTCATGCCTACAAATACTATGGGCACATTGCCAAGGTTACTGCGGATATCAGTATATAATTTTTTAAAGCGCTCAAAAACTATTTTACCAGTTACAGTGCTGTCTCCCGCCACATCATTTTCGCCACAGTAAATTATTATCTGCTTAGGCTTATAGGGAAAGATAATATCCTGCTCATATCTTGTTACATCCAATAAAGTGGAGCCGCCAAAAGCCCTGTTAACAATTTGGTACTCCGGAAAATCATTCTGTACATCTTTCCATAATGTAAATGACGAACTGCCGATAAATAATATTTTACCGGTGCCGGGAAAGCTGATACTGTCTTGTTTTTTAAAGGCCGTTACCTCTTTAATAAAAGGCTGGGCCTGCGCAACAGCGCAAAACATAACTAAAACAAATATTACTTTCAAATGCTTCATTCTGCTTTAATAGTTTTAATTTTTGTACTCACCCCGTTCTCATTTACTGCTTCAATGGTAAAGTAATAAGTTTTTTGGCTGTCCATTGCTTTAAACCAGTATTCATTATCCCCATGAATCATAATGGAGTTGTATAACTTTTCAGGATGTGTACCAAAATACAGATTATATGCAAAAGCATTATCAATTGGATTCCATTTTATGTAAGCACTGCGTTTATCTTTTTCTGTACGCAGTACAATTAAATTTTTAACTGCATCAGGTTTTGTACCGTTGCCATTACCAAATACCCTTAATCCGCTTATGGCAAACTTACCGGTGGGCATATGAATATTTTCCAATTTTATAAACCGGGCTTGTATAGGTTGCTTTAATTCAACATAATCATGCGGCACATCGGTTTTGTTATTGCTTTTATCCATCAGCACATTCCATTTTTTACCATCAACAGAATAATACATTTTGTACTGATGATAAATGGTTGTTTGTTTACCAATAAACTCCGCATCCTGATCGGCATAGTTGATTTGCACCGCATTTACGGTGGATACATTTCCTAAATCAGTTTGTATCCACTCTCCTTTGTTTGCGGAAGTTGCACTCCAGTAGGTTTCTATACTTTCATCGTTTGCGTTATTAGCCGTATAACTGCCAAGTGTTGATGAGACAGTAATTGGTTTTTTATAGTTGAGTAAATACCAGCCTGTAAATTCACCGTGCTCTTTTCTGCCATTGTATGGCAAGTAATGAGGATAGTCTCCAAAAGCAGTATTGCACCACATTACATCATCTTTATCAAAACCAGCTGGCCAAATGCCTATTCTTCGCTCCCATGTGTTTTTATAACATATACCGCTGGTAGAAATATGCCAGTAGTTTTTTTCATTATCCTGAAAGGTGGCACCATGACCAGCTCCTCTTGAAAAGCCACCCAGCTTTAAACTTAAAGGGTCGCTTTGCGGAAAGGTTTGGTGCCCGTCAAAAAGTGGAGCGTCACTTACTACCACCCCATCTGCATAACCACTAAACTCTGTGCCCGGCGCACCATATTGAAAATAATATTTGTTGTTATGCTTTGTCATGTGTGCGCCTTCAATAAAAGGGTCTAAGAAAGTATTGTCCATATGCTCGCCAAAACGCTGCCAACCATAACGCCACTGCTGCAGTAAATACATGGCTGTTCTTGTGCCAATGGGTTTAAATTTTTTTCTGTCCAGTTCTACTCCATACAATGGAAAATTATTACTGCTGCCGTTGTACATATACAAACGTCCGTCATCATCTGTAAAAAATGCAGGATCCCATCCGCCAATTTCAAAACTGTCAACTATAGGAAACCACTCGTTAGCTTTTGGATTGGTACTGCCCCAAAGTGTAAATGTTTTAGTATAAGTGCTGCCAAATACCAGCATGGTATCACCTACAATGCCAACGGCAGGTGCACACAAATCATCTTTAGTATCGTTCCAGGGTTTTAAAAAACGTTTGCTTACAAAATTCCAGTTGCTCATATCCTTACTCCACCAATAACCCCACTGGTTGGTGCTGAACAAATAAAAATCGCCTTTATAATTTACTATTACGGGGTCGGCAGTGGCACGGTGCCTGCCCCAGTCTGTAAATGAAGCATGTGGCGTATACCCGTAATCAATATTGATGGGGTTACAATAGGTGTTGCCCC
>JAGVCC010000389.1 GCA_020059395.1 Chitinophagales bacterium
CAAAAGCATTATCCCAACTGTTATGGTTTACACCCGGGTATTCAGAATAGGTAACCGGCACTTTCAGTTCTTTTAATTGCTGCACCATTTGTTGTGAAAAGGTTACGTTTACCACCGCATCAGCCGCCCCATGAAAAACCCAAAATTTGGTTTTAGCAATGCGCTTGTCATAATGCAATGTATCTCCACCTCCACATATTGGCAATGCTGCTGCATACAATTCAGGGTAGCGGTACACCGATTCAAATGTACCCATGCCACCCATAGACAACCCGGTAATATATACCTGTTTTTTATTAACTCCTTCTTCTGCAATTATTTTTTTAACCAGTTCGTTTGCAGCAATCAATGGCCAGTTTGGTGCTGCTGTATAATCAAAATCCATTTTTAACGGTTGTTTGCTGCGGTCAATTTTTACGGTTGCCCAAAAACTTTCTTCGGGGCATTGCGGAAATATTACAATGGCCGGAAATTTTTTGCGGTTGCTGTCGGCACTAAACAGTTTAGAGCCATGCACCAGTTGCTTTATATTGTCCTTGCCTCTTTCGCCGGCACCATGCAATACCAATATTAACGGGTACTTTTTTGTTTTGTCATAATTCTCCGGGTATAGTATTCGGTAAGGCAACACTTTGCCATCTTCGTATAAAAATTCTCTCCTTTGATACAACGAAGTGTCCTGTGCGCTGACCGTAATAAAAATTGATAAAACAAACAGAACTGCTAGATATATTTTTTTCATACAGAATAATTTTGCAATAGTGATTTATGGCATTACTAAAAAATCGTTTATACAAATATCTAAAACATTGAGTAGAGAATGGAATTTGATTTGTAATTTTAAAAAACAAATATGAACCGTAAAAAATTTATAGCATCTGTTTTACCATTGGTTACAATTGCGGCTGCCAGTAAAGCGGCTGCAATTACAGAAGATCCGGAAGCTGCAGTAAAAATTCCCCCTTACCTTAAAAAGGGCGATGTTATTGGTATTACCTGCCCGGCTGGTTTTATAACTTTTGAAGACGTAATGCCCGCTGCTATAAAATTACAGGAGTGGGGCTTTGCAGTAAAAATGGGCAGTACTATTGGTAAAAAAGAATTTACGTTTGGCGGCACCGATGAGGAAAGGCTGGCAGATTTTCAGCAAATGGTGGATGATAAAGAAGTGAAAGCAATTATGTGCGCCAGAGGCGGTTATGGCGCTGTAAGAATTTTAGACAATATTGATTTTAAAAAATTTACTGCCGAACCGAAATGGATAATTGGCTTTAGTGATATTACAGTTTTTCACAGCCATCTGAATAAAAAATTTAAAGTGGCTTCTATACACTCTAAAATGTGCAACAGTTTTCCCAGCGACTGGAGCAAGGCAGAGCCCATACAAATTGAAACCATAGAGTCTATAAAAAAATGTCTTTATGGAGAAGCCATGCAATATACAGCACCCGGTAATGAAAAAAACAAAGCCGGCACTGGCAGTGGCGTTTTGATTGGCGGTAATTTAAAAATGCTGGAAACACTGGCCGGCACAAAAAGCGATATTACCACCAATGGCAAAATTTTGTTTTTAGAAGATACCGGCGAATATTTATACAGCATTGACCGTATGTTCTGGAATTTAAAACGCAGCGGTAAATTAGATAAGCTGCAAGGTTTAATTATTGGTGGTTTTAAAATTAAAGCAGCCGATACGCAGGAAGAGGAGTTTGGAAAATCGCTGCAGGAAATTGTACTGGAAAAAGTAAAAGAATTTGATTACCCGGTTTGTTTTGATTTTCCCGTAGGACACCAGAAAAATAATTTTGCTTTAAAATGCGGCGTAAAACATATGCTGTCAGTAAGTTCCTCTGCAACTACTTTAAAAGAATCAGAATGATAAAAATTCCTCCATACCTTAAAAAAGGAGACTGTATTGGCATTACCTGCCCCGCTGGTTATATGGCAACAGAAAAAGCACAAACCTGTATTGATACGTTACAGCAATGGGGCTTTACAGTAATGGTGGGGAAAACACTGGGCAGCAGCTCGGCTAATTATTTTTCCGGCACAGATGAAGAGCGCCTTGAAGAATTACAAGCAATGCTTGACAGTGAAAGCATACAAGCCATTTTATTTGGCCGTGGTGGCTATGGTGTAAGCCGCATTATTGATAAACTTGATTTTAATAAATTTAAAAAGAAACCCAAATGGCTTATTGGCTACAGCGACATTACCATTTTTCATACACATATACACAGCAACTTAAAAATTGCCACATTACACAGCCCAATGGCTGCTGCCTTTAATGATGGGGTGGCAGGTAATGACTTTATACAATCACTTCATAAAGCAATTACAGGCAAAAAAATAATTTACAAATGTGCTGCACATACGCTTAATAAAAAAGGTACTGCAAGCGGCGAGCTGGTTGGTGGTAATTTAGCATTGCTGGCGCATGTTACCGGCACTGCAAGCGACATTACTACCAAAAACAAAATTTTATTTATTGAAGATATTGGCGAACAGATTTACGCTATTGACCGTATGCTGCGGCAACTAAAGCGCAGCGGTAAATTAGATAAACTGGCAGCTTTAATTATTGGCAATTTTACCGATACAAAAGATACTGACCGCCCATTTGGCAAAACTGTATATGAAGCAGTTTATGATGTTGTAAAGGAATACAACTATCCCGTATGCTTTGGTTTTCCTGTGGGGCACTGTAAAGAAAATTATGCCTTAAAGGTGGGAGTGAAATATAAACTTACCAATGGCAATAAACAAACTACACTATCGGAGCTGTAACAAACTGTCCATCTTTTTTTGGTACACATCAAAGTCATACAAATTATGGTGTGTGCCATCTTCAATTGTTATAAATTCATCCGCAGGTTTTAAAACTGTTTTTAATTTTTTAGCACAGCGGTAGGGTATCACTCCGTCATTGGTGCCATGAAAAATAGTAATGGGGTATTTTATTTCCTGTAAATATTCATTGGTGGGGATTTTAAAAGTACTCATTCGCTGTGTTGGATAAATGGGTGCATAACAACTAAACAGCGCCGGTATGCTGTAATAGGGTGTTTCTAAAATTAACTGCCTGCAATTTGTTTGCGATGCCACATAAGATGCAATACCTGTACCTAGTGATTTGCCGTATAAAACAATACTGTCGTTGCTGTACTTACGTGCTGCCATTTTATATACCTGCATGGCCTGTTCGTATAATTTTTCTTCTGTTCGTTCGCCTGTGCTTTTACCATAGCCGGGGTAATCTTCCATCCAAACTTCGTACCCTTGCTTTAAAAAAACGTTTACAAATTTTGCATAGCGTCCAATATTTTCTTTGTTGCCGTGCCAGTATAGCACCACTCCCTTCTTTACAGTATCTTTTGGAAAAAACTTTACCATATTCATGGTGTCTGTTTCATTAAAGGCAATATGCACTTCTTCAAAAGGTGTTTCAAATTTGTATTGGTAACTGCTGTCTAATTTTTCAGGATGAAATAAAAAATTTAATTGCAGGTAATACAATGCTATGCCAATGCCACAGTAAATAATAATTATGATTTTTAACCAACGAAGTAGTTTTGTTTTGAAAGCAGTTTTCATTTTTGACTGCTTTTCAGCTGGGTAGTTCATCTAAAAAAAATTAAAAGCCCCTTTAGGGGTTTGGGGTTATTAGTATTGTAAAATATCTCTTATAAAATTATGGTACTCATAAAATGATGGCAGATTGTTATGCCCGCCGCCGTGTATACGCATAAGTGTTATTTTTTGAGGACTTAATGCCTGCAATTTTTCACTGTTGCTTATGGGTATTAACCAGTCTTTGGTGCCATGTAAAATATAAGCATGGCAATTAACTTTTTTAATCCATTTGTCGGTACGCAGGTGATAACGTAAAATGTATTTTACCGGCAGTATGGGTAAAAAACGTTCAATAGTTTTTTTAAAACTAAAATACGGTGCATCTAAAATTAAATAGCGGGGCGTATTATCTGCTGCCAGCTTTGCGGCAAAGCCGCTGCCAAGGCTGCGGCCATAAATTATCATATGGTTTTGCGGATACGTTTTTACCAGTGCATCGTACACAAACTGCATATCGCTGAACATATCTTTTTCGCTGCGCTTGCCGGTGCTTTTGCCAAAGCCACGGTAATCCACCAGCACTACATCATAATTATAACGGTAAAAATCTTTAGCATATTTAGCCCAGCCTTTTATGCTGCGGCTGTTGCCATGAAAGTAAAGTATTAAGCCCAGTGGTTTTTCACAATGAAAATGCAGGCCATTAATACGCACACCCGGTTCTACATCAAAAAACAGTTCTCTAAAAGGTGCATCATATTTATACTCAAACCCTGCATGAAGTTTTTCAGGCTTAAAAATTAATTTTTCCTGCACCAGGTATGCAATTACAGAAAGCAATACAATTGCACCAATGATATAAAGAATAATTTGAAGCAAAGATGTTTGTTGTTATTAACACGGTTAAATTAGCTTATTCTATCCGTAACCACAAACTACAAATTATCAACCACAAACTGTTTTCTCCATGCTTCGGTGCCGCCAATAAGATTTACAAGATTGGTGAATTGAAATTTTTCTTGCAAGCGCTGTATGGCTATTTGGCTACGTATGCCTTTGCGGCAATATATAATAACAGGTTTATCCCTGTGTATTTTTTCGCTCTGCTGCGTTATAGTGGATAGCGGCATGAGCACTCCCCCTAAATTAAATTCACCATGCTCATCCGGTTCACGTACATCTATTAACTGAAAGTCTTCATTACTTTCAATTTTTTGTTTTAACTGTGTAGCTGTTATTGATACCATCATACTTGAAATCGCATTCCTTTCACTCTTAAATCTTTTTGCATCCTGCTACCTTATTCTTCCTCTTCATCTAAATAAATCCTCTTCAACTTAAGTTTACTAACCGGCGCCACAATTAACGGAAATTTTTCCACCTGTACACTGCTTTGCTCCAGCCCAAAACCTTTTTCTTCGCTCAGCGATAATTCTTTTAACCAAAAATGAAAACGCATAATCACCCTTTCAAAAAATGGTAGTTCGTTATCCTGACTTAAGAATTTTTCCATTACAATAAACTGAAAATCTCCCACCACATTATTGCGCTGCTGGCTTTCGTATCGGCTGGTAACATTCACCTCACGGTTAGCCACTAAATCTTCCACCACTTTTTTAAACATTAAGTTAAGCCGTGGCGCCATTCTAAAACCTAATCTAAGCTCCACCCTTACAATATCGTTCGGTATTATATGCTCCACCACATACTCACAGGTGTATGGGTCATCCATGGTGTCTACATGCACAAACCAGTAAATGTCGGCACGTTTTGGCTTGCCATTTAAAATGCTGTAAATAATTTTATGCTCAATTTCTTTGGTGTTGTTGGCGCTGGTTAAATACACTAAATGTGTAGCGTACTTAGGCACCGTAATGTCGTTGCTCAATTCTTCCAGTTTGGGCACATAATCTTCCAGCTTAACAAACTCAACATAACGGTTTTTAATTTTTCTGGCCCTGAACCACACATACATTACTGCAAATAACCCACCGCCCACAATTAAAGTAACATAACCACCATGTGGAAATTTTTCTAAGTTGGCAATTAAAAATGCCATTTCTATAGTTAGAAAAACTGCCAGAAATAAATATATCAGCCAGCTTTGCACCCGGTGCAGTACTAAATAGTTTGAAAA
>JAGVCC010000254.1 GCA_020059395.1 Chitinophagales bacterium
CCGATACAGAATTTACCAAAAATAGTACCGAGTATATCCCTATCGTGAAGTATTTCGCCTGTAATTTCACCCAATGCCAGTAGCGCCTGCCGGATATCAAGTGCCAGTAAATCGCCGCTAATAGCACTATGCAAACCATCTTTTACTTTAAGCAACCATTTTTCACATGCTGTTAGTGAAGCGAAGTGCCGGCTGTTTACCACAATAGTTTGATTAGTATTTATTTTTTCGCTTAACACAAGTGAGGGCAAAAATGCAATGAGTTCATCCAGCCGGGTTTTGTTTAAGGCAGAGACTTGAAAAAAAGTCAGCTCACTGTCAGATGTTTTGATAGCGTGTGCTACATTTTTTACTGCAGCATTTGCAAGTGTATCTGTTTTATTTGCCACCAACAGTAGCTGTTGTCCGGGTTTTTTAAGCCGCTCCATATCTTTAATTACCTCAGCTGCTGTTAAAGCCGCAACATCAAAAACATAAATTAATATACTGGCCGTTTCTATTTTTTTTAATGACTTTTCAATACCAATTTTTTCCACCATGTCGGTAGCTTCACGAATACCGGCTGTATCAATCAGGCGAAAAACAATACCATCAACCACTAATTTTTCTTCAATAGTATCTCTTGTGGTTCCAGCCACTTCTGTTACAATTGCCCGCTCTTCGTTAAGCATGGCGTTTAACAAAGTTGACTTGCCTGCATTAGGCCTTCCGGCAATTACAGCCGTTACACCATTTTTTATAATGTTACCCAGCTTAAAGGAGTGAATCAATTTTTTTACAGCTACTAAAATTTCATCAATAAGACCATGCAGTTTTTGCCTGTCGGCAAACTCAACATCTTCTTCCCCAAAGTCAAGCTCAAGCTCAATTAAAGCGGCAAAGTTTATTAACTGTTCTCTCAGTTGTTTAATGTCGTTACTAAAGCCACCTTTCATTTGCTGCAGGGCTGTTTGGTGCACCCCTTCAGTTTCGCTGGCTATTAAGTCAGCCACGGCTTCGGCCTGCGTTAAATCGAGTTTGCCATTTAAAAATGCCCGTTGTGTAAACTCACCCGGCTTTGCAAGCCTTGCTCCATATTTAATACATGCCTGCAATAGTTGCTGCTGTATATAAGGGCTGCCGTGGCAGCTAATTTCCACTACATCTTCACCTGTGTAACTTTTAGGATTTTTATACAGCGAGACTACAACTTCATCAATTGAAACCCCATCATCCTTAATAAACCCCACATGCAATGTATGTGTGGGCTGTTTGCTTAAGTCTTTTGAAGTAAATAGCCGGTCAATAATTGATATTGCACTCCTTCCACTCAATCTTATTACTCCTATGGCGCCAAGGCCAGGAGGTGTTGCTATCGCTGCAATTGTATCATCCCATCCGGAAAGTTGTTGCATCATGCCGCAAATATACCCATGTTGTTGCTTTTAATTATCCGGGTCAAGTAATTGCTTTTCTTCAGCTGTTATGTCATCAATAAAATAACGCTTTACACCGGTTATATTTATTTCATCCAACACATCAACAAAATTTTTATAGGTGCTTTCATCGGCAGGGCGAATAATGAGAGAAAGTTCTTCTGCATTGCCTCTTATTGATTTTACTGCTTCTTTTTTTGTAAGTAATAAATCCCTGAACCCTGTGGCGTCAAAGCTGGTAGTTTTAAGTACGGTATTCACTGCAAGCATTCCTTCGTAATAATAAAGTTTGTTATCAGCAGCAGGTATTACCGTTAATACGCAGCTTTCACACAGAGGACTTGGGTTGTTTGAATCTTTAGGGTAAATAATGCCCATCGCTTTTGGCTGTGCCATAGTAGTGGTAAATACAAAAAAAGTAATCAGCAAAAAACCTAGGTCAACCATTGGTGTTAAATCAACTTTTGTTGACTTTTTGTTCATACGCTTACAACCTTTATTTTTTGTTGCGGTATGTTTTGTTTCCATTTCTGCCATAGTTGTAAATTTTAGTTACTAAAAAGATGGCAGAAATTTTGCTTTCCACACAAAAGCTGCAAAAAAAATCCTCCTTAACAAGGAGGATTTTATGAAAAAATCAAATAAACTAATTTATTGTGCCTGTACCGAGAATGTAATTGGCTGACGGCGGTAGGCACTTACGTTACGGCCGTTTTGAAGTGCGGGGGTCCAGTTTTTGGTTTTTTTAATTACTCTTTTTGCTTCCTCACAAATACCATAACCCGGATCGCTTTCGCATTGAATATCGCTTAAACTTCCATCCTTCATTACAATAAACCTTATTATTACGGTGTGGTTACCTTCTGGTGCACCATTTTCGCCAGGTATTTCAGTATTCAGGTTTTTAGTTAAGTAGTTTCTCCATGCGTTCTGTCCACCAGGAAACTCTGCTTCAACTTCTACCTTTTGAAAAATTTTGCCTTCGTCATCTTCTTTTTTCGGCACTTCCACTACCTGAGTACCTTTATCCTCCACGGGAGCCTGTACAACCTGTTCAGTGTTTTCACTTTTTACAGTTACATCACTAATAACCTGATCATCTTTAATTTCCTCAATTTTTTCTTCAGGCTTAACCTCTTCATCTTTTACAACCTTAGGCGGTGTAAATTTAATTTGGTTAATTTCTGGTGGCGGTGGCGCCTGTGGTGGTGGTGGTGGTGGTGGTGGTGGCGGTGGTGGCGGTTCATTTTTCAGTTCAGCCATCTGGGCTTCAATAGTTTCCACCACTTCTGCTTTGTCTTTACTAATAGCAGATGCAAAAACGGTACCCAGAAAAACCAGCAATGCCAATGCTGCCGTAATGAGCAAAGCTTTGGTAAGCCGGCTATTGTACGTTTTTCTCAATTCGTAAGCACCGTACTGCTTGTTTTTACCCTCAAAAATAATATCGAGGATATCGGCACTTAAAATTTTATTAATATCCATAATAATTGCTTTACTGTTAAGATTCAAATTTGATGAAATTCCACAAAACTATTTTATACCGCTGGACTCCTCAGTCTTTTTAATTAAAGCGGCTTCGGTATCTGTGATATCCACTTCAGCATAGTGACCGGCAGGTACACCATTTATAGTCATTTCATCCAAAATGTCAATAACATTTTTAAATTTCGATTCTTTATCAGCTTTAATAATGTACATCAAATCACTTTTAGATTTATCTCCGTCGGGAACCGAGTTTCTTTTATCAAGAATCAGTTTACCTACATTATTAAAGTCTGTTACCTTAAACTGTTCAGAAGCTCCTTCTGCAGTAAGAGTGCCATAATAATAATATATCTGGTTTTGCTTACCAAGTAATAAAGTCATTACAGCACTTTCCTTCACCTTCATTTGTTCTTCTGGTGGTGTATCATCTTTAGGTTCGTTCATTTTCATTACAGTGGGTTTAGCCATTGTGGTGGTAAACACAAAGAATGTAATTAACAAAAACCCTAAATCCACCATTGGCGTAAGATCAACCCTTGTAGACATTTTCTTACCTTTCTTCACGCCCGGGCCTTTCTTATGCCCGCCGCCGGACGATGTATCCATTTCTGCCATGGAAAAAAATTTAGTTAGTTAAAAATATTTTATTGTAAAAACAAAGCAACAACATGATTACTCTGCCTTTTTGCCGCTTTTGTTGTTTTTATACAGTTCTGAGCCCAAAGGCGCAGCTTCACCATTTGTTACAATCCTGAATTTATAGATATCATTTTTCTTCAACGCAACTTTGATATTTTTAAATTGAGGATACAGGGCCTCCATGTCGCCTTTAAGAAGAATATTATCTTCCAGTTCACGCTGGTTGGTACCTTTGTAAGCATTAGATACACTACGCATCCAGTCCATCATTTCATTATTAGCAGAGTCTTTAATGGGTATCCCCTCTAATTTTTCAGCAGGTACTGCCTGATTGAGGCCGAGTACTCCCTTTATCATACCAAGCGGCATACCAATTACCTGCATTTTACTAAGCTTAACCATTTCTGCCTCAGATAAACCTAAAGAACGTGTAGTGTTCAAATCCTGAACAATTTCCAAACGTTTGGTTTTTTCTCCCAACATTAAATAACATTTGCCTTCGGCGTTTAGTGTTATTAAAATTGACTCACTTGGGTCTTTGGCAGCGGTAGATTGTGTTGAGGATGGCGTTTGAACTGCTACAGCCTCAGGCGGTTTTTGTTTTGTTGCAAGGATAAAGAATGACAGCAGCAAAAATGCTACATCGCACATTGCCGTCATGTCAATATTTGTACTCTTCCTTGGTATTTTGGCTCTTCCCATTTTTACTTATTTATTATTAGACACAATTTTTACTAAAATTCACAACCCGTACTATTAATTATTTGTACTGTGATGCAAAACTTTGAGTAAGTGTAAAGCCACTTTCATCAATACCGTAAGTGATACCGTCTATTCTTGTTGTAAAAATGTTATAGAAAATAATTGCGAATGCAGAGGTACCAATACCTAATGCCGTATTGTAAAGGGCCTCAGAAATACCTTGAGAAAGTTTGCCGGCAGCATCACCACCACCTTCACCCTGACCTAAGGCAGAGAAAGAACGGATCATACCCAATACGGTTCCAAACAGACCAAGCAGCGTAGCTACCGATGCAATTGTTGAAAGAAATACCAAGTTCTTTTCAAGCATTGGCAGTTCAAGCGCTGTTGCTTCTTCCACTTCTTTTTGAATGGCAAGCACTTTTTGTTCTGTAGATAATTCAGTGTTGCTGATCATTTCTTTGTAGCGGTGTAAACCAGCTTTCATTACATTACCAACACTGCCTTTTTGTTTATCGCACTCACTAAGTGCTGCGTCAACATTTTTATTAGCTAAATGATATTGCACTTTGCGGATAAAATCTCCGTTATTGCCAGTACCAGTTGCTTTGCTGATAGTTAAAAAACGCTCAATGATAAATGTAATACAGGTTAAAAAAGTACCAATAAGAATAGGTACAACAATACCACCAAGGTACATGTTGTAAATTGCTGATTTTGGTCCTTCCCTTTCAGGCCAAAAGCCTCCATGTTCTGAACCCACTTTAAAGTTACTACCTGCACCAAGAACAAACCTCCAGATTACGTATCCTGCTACAATACATAATAAGGGTGCTAAATAAGAAATTGCATTACTAGATTTTTTTGCCTGCACTGTTGTTGCCGGTTTTACAGATGGTTTTGCTTCTGCCATGACATTCTAATTTTTAGTTAATGAAAAAGTTAATTTTTTTGCTAATCTTTATGTGTTTTAGATACACAATGCTACTAAAAAATATAAACAAACAATCTTTTTTTATTCACATTTTATAATGTGGTAGCAGCACAAGTTAATAAATAAATTTAAAGCAGCAACTGCACCCCTGTTTTTTTTTAATTTTTTAATACTGATGCACAAAGTGGTATTTTACATAAAAAAAATCACTAACCAGCTGTGACCAAATACAACCATTTATACTTTAAAAACGGTACATTTATTAGTATTCAATATTTTCGCAAACGTTTTCTTTCAACATAAAACTCTAAACAAGTATGACTAATTGCTTTTTAAAACTTTGCCTGCCTGTGTTTGCAGTAAGTGTTTCCTTACAGGCTACAGCCCAGGACAGGCCAACTTTAACTCCTGGTACAGGCGCACCTCCGGCCCTTTCAATACCCAAGCTAGGGCCTAAACCTTATAAAGATGTTATAACTGACAAAGCAAAAACCACCCGTGGTATGCTTACTGTGCATAAGGTTGACGACAAGTATTATTTTGAATTACCTCCTAAAATTTTAAGCAGAGATATTTTAGCACTTAACCGGGTTAGTAAATCGTCGGTACAAAGCCCTAAGGCTTTTGGCGGTTATGCAGGAGACCAAATAAACAGCAGCGTTATACGCTTTGAAAAAGGCCCTAACAATAAAGTGTTTTTAAAAAACATTTCCTACGCAGTAAATCCAGACAGTACAAAACCCATGTACCGCTCGGTAGTTAATAGTAATATACAACCCATTGCTGTTGCATTTGATGTTAAAGCAGTTGTGCCCGACAGTCTTGGTGGTGGTGTTGTAATTGATATTACTGATAACATTACTGCAGATAATGAAATATTTGGTTTTGCAGGCTATGCAAAATCGCAGTTTCAGGCCGGCGCTTTTCAAAGTGATAAATCTTACATTGTATCCGTACGTCCATACCCGGTAAATGTTGAAATTACCACTGTAAAAACTTTTTCAAAAAGTGCGGGTGCACCCGGTGGCGGTCCGGTTGGTTTTTCAATAGCTGCACCCAGTCAAGCTACAGTAACGTTAGAAATGAACAGCAGCCTTGTGCTGCTGCCGGAAAAACCAATGAAACCGAGGTACGAAGATCCAAGAGTAGGATATTTTTCTGACGGTTATACTGATTATGATGCTAATCCGCAAGGCGTAAAAGAAGTTAGCATGATTAACAGGTGGAGACTGGAGCCAAAGCCCGAGGATATGGAAAAGTATAAACGTGGCGAACTGGTGGA
>JAGVCC010000424.1 GCA_020059395.1 Chitinophagales bacterium
CTGTACCTCACCATTAACTATGCTTACATTAAAGTAATTGGGTTTGATACATTGCATAACCCAGATACAAAAAATATTGCTGCTATTATGGCCTCAAAAATATTTGGGGTAAATGCAGAAAGGATTTTATCAGGCTTTTTATTTTTGAGTGTGCTGGCATATGTAAATGTTTTGTTGATGAGCAACCCAAGGGTAATGTATGCTATGAGTGAAGATAAAATTTTACCAGATGTATTTAAACAGCGTAATGCAAAAACGGATGTGCTCACTGTTTCACTTTCTGTGTTTGCAGCCATCTGCATTATTATTATTTTTTGGGCAAAAGAGTTTGATGCTATTTTAAGCTTTACTATTTTCTTAGACTGCTTTGGTATGATATTGTCTGCCGCCACCATTTTTATTCTGCGTAAAAAAACAAAGCATTTAGATAATACGGGCATTTATAAAATGAAGCTGTTTCCCATAATGCCACTGATATTTATTGCAGCGTATGTTTTTGTTGCTATTAGCATTACACTCGATTATAAAGAAAATAAACATGCGGCTTTAACAGGCCTTACCGTAATGGCGGTGTTTATGGGGTTGTACTTTTTACTCGATAAATTAAAAAAGACGAAATAAAATTTTTAATACGCATTTTCTATGTGAAATCTATGTTTCTATTGTGCCTATGTGGTGAAAATTTGGAACCACATAGTGACATAGGCACATAGTCAAAGCACATAGGTTGTGTTATTTCAATTTATACTATGGATATTTCATACATTATAAACGAACTGGCTGAAGATAGAGAAAATTACTTCAACGCAGTTGCTCCCCCAATAATGCAAACCAGCAATTTTGTTTTTAATACGGTTGATGAAATGAGAAATGCCTTTGCGGATGAATACAGCACTTACCTGTACAGCCGTGGCCGCAACCCCACCGTTGATATTTTAAGAAAAAAATTAGCTGCGCTGGATGGTGCTGAAGATTGTTTGGTTTTTAACAACGGCGCTGCCGCCACTTTTGCCGCAGTATTTGCCAATGTAAAAAACGGCGACCATATTGTTTGTGTAGACAAACCTTATACCTGGACCCAAAAACTCTGCAACGAAATACTGCCCCGCTTTGGTGTAACCACTACTTATGTGGATGGTACCAGCATTGAAAATTTTGAACGGGCCATATTACCCAATACCACACTTATATATTTAGAAAGCCCCAATAGCTGGGATTACAAACTACAAGATTTAAAAGCCGTGGCCGAACTGGCAAAGGCTGAAAATATTATTACCGTTATAGACAACAGCTATTGCACACCACTTTTTCAAAAACCAATTGAGTATGGTATTGATTTGGCGATGCAAACAGCCACAAAATACATCAGCGGACACAGCGATACACTCGGCGGTGTACTTAGCGGCAGCAATAAAATGATTGAAAAAATATTTAACAGTGAATATATGAATGTAGGCAGCGGCATACAGCCATTTAATGCATGGCTGCTGCTGCGTGGCTTGCGTACACTCCCTGCCAGGCTCGATCGTATTACAGCATCCACCCAAAAAGTATTGGCGTATTTAAAGCACCATACAAAAGTGGAACAGGTTATATTTCCATTTGATGAAAACTTTGCACAACTGGCTTTGGCTAAACAGCAAATGAAAGGTGCCTGCGGCTTAATGACGTTTGTTATAAAAGCCGATAACATTATGCAGATAGAAAATTTTTGCAACAGCCTTAAACATATTTACATGGCAGTAAGCTGGGGCGGCCACGAAAGCCTGGTAATACCCAAATGCAGCGGTATAAAAAGAGAAAATTTTATTGCAACCAGTAAAGAGCACCGCATGTTACGTTTGTATGTTGGGCTGGAAGAGCCGGAGTATTTAATAAAAGATCTGGAACAGGCTTTTGAAAAAATGTAAATCCGCTTTACATACCGCTTATAAAATTGCCCCGCCGCCTTTTAAAAACTAAACATTATTTTTGTTATATGCGCCGGAAAAACTACCTGTTAATCATACTTTCAGTAATAGCAGTAAGCAGCCATGCACAGGAAAAATGGAACCTGAAGCGCTGTATTGATTATGCTTTTGCCAATAACATCAGTATAAAGCAAACTGATTTGCAGGCTAGGCTCAGCAAACTTCAGTTATATCAAAGTAAACAAAGTTTATACCCCAATGCCAGTTTTAGCAGCGGTGCCAGTTTTAACAGTGGCCGCAATCAGGATCCTACATCCTTCAGTCTTATTACACAAAGCTATTTTGCTGCTAACATGCAGTTGCAAAGCAGTGTGGAAATTTTTAACTGGTACAGCAAGCGAAACACTATTGCTGCTAATGCACTGGAGTTGCAGGCATCGCTGGCCAACAGCGAAAAAATAAGAAACGATATTGCACTTAACGTGGCTACTGTTTATCTGCAGGTGCTCTTAGGAAAAGAGCAGGAAAAAATTGCAATAATACAATTGCAGCAAACACAAAACCAATTAAATGCCACCCGTAAACGTGTAAGTGCCGGTACGCTGCCCGAGTTGAATGCAGCTGAACTGGAAGCACAGGTGGCAAGAGACAGCGCTGCAGTAATAACCGCTAAAGGAAATACTCAGCAAAATATTTTAAGCCTTAAGGCACTGCTTGCGCTTGATGCCGCCGCAGCTTTTGAACTGGAAGTGCCACCGGTTGACAGGATACCCGTTGAAAACATTACAGACTTGCAACCAGATGTGGTATATGCCTCTGCAATTGCCAACCTGCCGCAACAGCGGGTAAACGATTTTAAAATAAAAGCTGCCGAAAGAAATACGGCTGCAGCAAAGGGTAATATGTACCCAACATTTTCTGCATTTGGCAGTTTGGGCAGCGGCTTTAACAGCAGGGCACAGGAAATAACAGGCTCCACACAAATAAATGCGCCACTCGGTAAGGTAAATGTAAATGGAACAGATTACAATGTATTTCCGTTTCAGCCTTTTAACAGTTTCAGTTATACCAAGCAGGCTTTTTTTTCGCAGCTAAATCAAAACTTCCGGCAGGCTGTTGGGTTAAGCGTTAGTGTACCTATTTTTAATGGTGCCAATTTACGTACGGCTTATGAGCGCAGCAAGGTTAATATAGAAAGTTTACAACTGCAACAGCAGTTAGATAATCAAAAATTAAAGCAAGATATTTATACTGCTTACAACAGTGCCATGGTGGCGCTTGAAAAATACAATGCCGGTAAAAAAACTTTAGAAGCGGCTAACAAAACCCTCGATTTTTCTCAAAAGCGTTTTGCTGTGGGTATGTTGTCGGTTTTTGAATTAATTGTAAACCAAAACAATTTATTTAGTGCACAGTTAAACAATGTATTTAACCAGTATGATTATGTTTTTAAAATGAAAGTACTGGAGTTTTATAAAGGAAAAGGGTTAAAGCTGTAACCCCGTCCAAAAAATTAGTATGTTCTTAGTTAAAGTATTGGTTGAAAAAGTATAAAGGCGTTTATTTGGCAAAATAATTTTGGTCAGTTAATAGAAATTGATTGAAAAGAGTACGTTTGATTTCGTGATAAAGAGTGCTTGCTAAAAATGAAAACAAGAAAAGTATATTACATAATCTTTTAAAAAATCTTCTCCATTTCTTCCCCCGTTGGGGGAGATAGAGGGGGCTGATATAACATGAGCAAACAGTTAAAATGGATTTTAATTAGCGTGGGTATTTTATTGGTTGCTTTGGTGGGCTTAAGCAAAGCCGGTGTGTTTGGTAAAGATGAAGGCCTTAAAGTGACTACCGAAACTGTACGTAAAAGAACCATCACGGAAATTGTAAATGCCACTGGTAAAATCTATCCTGAAATTGAAGTAAAAGTTAGTCCGGATATTAGTGGTGAAATTACAGAGCTAAATGTAATGGAAGGCGACACTGTAAAAAAAGGCCAGGTGCTGGCACGCATTTATGCTGACATATATGATATACAACGTAATCAGGCAGCAAGCGGTGTGGCGCAAAGCCAGGCTCAGGTAGGTAATTCTGCAGCAGCTATTGAAGCACTTAAAGCACAAATGGAGCAGGCAGAAAAAACATACAAAATGCAAAAGCTGCTGTTTGATGAAAAGGTTATTAGTCAGAATGAATTTAATACAGCCGATGCTGCACTTAAAGCGGCTAAAGCAAATTACAATGCTGCAGGGCAAGGCATAAAAGGCGGACAAGCAAGTGTACAATCTGCACAGGCTAATTTAGAAAAAGCTAATAAAGATTTAGGCCGCACAGTTATAACCGCACCAATGGACGGCGTTATTTCTTTACTGAATGTTAAGCAGGGAGAAAAAGTGGCTGGTAACAGTTTTAATGTGGGCACTGAAATGATGCGTATTGCAGATATGCAAAAAATTGAAGTTAGGGTGGATGTGGGTGAAAATGATATACCAAAAGTTAAACTGGGCGACAGTGCCAATATTGAAGTAGATGCTTATACCAATCGTAAATTTAAAGGCATTGTTACACAAATTGCCAGCAGTAATAATGGTGCTGCTGCGCAAAGTGCATTAAGCAGCGCCGCCAGTACAGATGTAACGCAATACAAAGTTTATATTCGCCTGCTGCCAGAAAGTTATATGGATTTAATTGGCAAGGGCAGTTTTCCCTTTCGCCCTGGCATGAGTGCCAATGCAGATATACAGACAAAAACACACAGCTATGTATTAAGTGTGCCTATTAACGCCGTTACTACCCGTGAAAAAGCAGACAGTACAAAAGCAGATAAAAAGAAAACCAGTGAAAACGACATGAATCAGGTTATTGCTGCAGATGAAGATCTTGAAGTGGTGGTGTTTGTAGTGGATAAAGACAGCAAAGCAAAAAAACTGCTGGTTAAAACGGATATTCAGGATATAAACTACATTGAAATTACTAGCGGCCTTAAAGCCGGCGATGAGGTGGTTACCGGCCCTTACGATATTGTAAGTAAAACAATAAAAGAAGGCAGTAAGGTTAAAAGGGTTGATAAAAAAGAGTTGTTTGGAAAACAATAGTTAGCAGTTTTTAAAGTAAGCCATTTTGAAAAAACATTTTTTTACAACAGTACTGTTGCTGCTGTCGGTATGTGTTATTGCACAGCAAAAAAGCACCACCATTATAATTTTTGTTCAAACTGCCAAGGCAGATTCTGTAACCAATGCCAGCATTCAGTTATTGGCCTTGCCCGATTCCGCTGCTGCTGCATCTCAGCTATACAAAAAAGATGGTAACAGTTTTACCGTAACGCATTTTTCAAAATACCAGCTGGTTGTT
Source organism: Chitinophagales bacterium (assembly GCA_020059395.1). Lineage (GTDB taxonomy): Bacteria > Bacteroidota > Bacteroidia > Chitinophagales > Chitinophagaceae > Ferruginibacter. The sequence continues at coordinate 5,262 of JAGVCC010000424.1, forward strand.
TCCTGTATTGGTTTTGTAACAGTAAATAAAACCATTAATGTAACTGATAAGCCGCAGAATATTACTGTGTTTTTAAAAAGAACCACAGGCAATTTGAAAGAAGTGGTGGTGGCATCAACCAAAAAGCCATTAATAAAACAAGAAGACGATAAAACTATTGTAGATGCCGCTGTGCTTGCCAACAGCAGCACCAATGCCTACGAAGTACTTGAAAAAACACCCGGCGCTATTGTTGACCAGGATGGTAATATTTATTTAAGCAGTATGAATACGGCTACCGTTTTTATTAATGGACGGGAAATGAAACTGAGCAGTGCCGACCTTGCCTCTTTATTAAAAAGTTTACCGGCAGGCAGTGTAAGTAAAATTGAAATAATGCGCAGCCCCTCTGCCAAATACGATGCTGCCAGCAGTGGTGGCATTGTAAATATTGTTTTAAAAAAAGGCGTAAAGCTGGGCAGCAGTGGAAGTGTTAATGCAGGTTATTTTCAAGGTGTGTACAGCACCCAAACAGCAGGGTTTAATATTAATAAAAGTATTGGAAAAATTAACAGCTATGTAAGTTATCAATTTACAAAACGCAAAACTTTTGAAGAGCTTAACTCCAGCCGTTTTATAAAAACTGATTCATCACTGCTGGCGCAAAATGCTTACACCACTTACCCGTCAATAAATAATTACATAGGTGGTGGTGTTGACGTAGCTTTTACCAAAAAATTTAATGCCGGTTACGATATTCGCTTTAGCAATAACAACAACAGCAGTGCTGCATTAAACAGCATTGATATTTTTAAAACACCGCAGCAAACAGTTATTGGCAAAAACCAATCAACCATCAGCAATAAAAATAACAGCTTGTTCTGGAGCAATACTTTTTCAGCAAAATATAAAATAGATTCGCTGGGCAGCGAGTGGACGGCGCAGGCCGATTATAGTTACTTTAACAGCGATGGTAATCAGCAATACGCTAACACATCTTTTTTTCCGCAGCAACAACCAGTAAGCGGCTTTGGAGATAATACTGGCCGTAAAAATATTTTTAACCTGCAAACAGATGTAGTTTATAAATGGCCAAAAATATTTACGCTGGAAGCGGGGGGCAAACTGGTAATTAGCAACAGTAAAAACAGCGCTTTATATTTTTTAAACAATGGTTCGGGCAGTACCGTAACAGACCCCTATCAAACCAATACATTCACTTATCAGGAAACCATCAGCGCCGCGTATTTACAGCTTGCCAAAACATTTTGGGGTTTTACATTAAAGCCGGGCCTGCGCTTAGAAGGCACAAACATTTATGGTCAGCAAATTATTCCTAAAGACACTACACTGCGTATTAAACGTACCGACGTTTTTCCTTACGTATATTTAAGACACAAGCTGTTTAAAATGTTTGGGTTTAGTTTAATGGGCAATGCTATATACCGCCGCAGTATACGCCGGCCGTATTATGAAGTGCTGAATCCGTATCCAAAATATGTTGATCAGTATTTGTTTGATGTAGGGAATCCTAATCTTCGTCCGCAGTTTACTACAAATTATGAGGTTAATGTAATGTTTGATGATTTTCCGGTATTTGCGTTGGGCATTAATCAAACAAAAGATATTTTCAGCAATGTTACTTACCAGGATGATGTTACAAAAATCGCATACCGTACATACGATAACTTAGGAAAAAACAAAGAATTGTATTTCCGTATTGTTGGTGGCATACCACCGGGCGGCAAATACTTTTTTTATATGGGCACACAGTATAATCAAAATACATACAGCGGTGTATATCAAAACCAGCCATTGCAATATACCCGTGGCAGCTGGATGTTTTTTATGTATCATGAATTTAAAGCGGCGCCGGGCTTAGTAGTGGATGTACAGGGTTTTATGCGTACAAAAGGCCTGCAAAATTTTTACGAGCTAAATACTTTTGGCGGTTTATATATTGCTGCCAATAAAACAGTATTAAAAAAGAAAGGCAATATTATACTTTCCATTAACGATGTACTGCGCAGTAATAAAGTAACCTTTGCACTTAACCAGGCAAATATAAATGCCGCAGGCACACGTATTAACGATACCCGCCGCATTGGATTAACCTTCCGTTACAATTTTGGGCTTAGTAAAGCCAAACAAAACAGCAATTTTGGCACTCCTGTAGAAGCTAAGGAGAACTAACAATTTATTTGCACTTATTTAAACGGTGTATTAGAATAGTGGCAGCATTGTGGTAATTTTATTGTATTATTTTATGCAGCTGTTTTTTCTGTTTTGTGGCGTATTATTTTTAGCGTACAGCGCTCTTATAATTTATTACAGGGTTGCGTGGCTGCAATTGCCTTGTTACAAAACAGCTGCTGTTTCCCTTGAAACAAAAATATCTGTAATTATTCCTGCACGTAACGAGGCTGGCAATATTAACTTTTGCCTGCAATCTTTAGTAAACCAATCCTACCCACAGCATTTGTTTCAGGTAATTGTGGTAGATGATTTTTCTGAAGATGATACAGCTGCTGTTGTTGAGCAATTTACTGCCAATAACATACAGCTGCTGCAGTTAAAAAAATTTATCAGTACTGATGAAACACAATCATACAAAAAGAAAGCCATTGAAATTGGCATACAACATGCTACGGGTGAATTAATTGTAACCACCGATGCTGACTGTATTGTACCTGTAAACTGGCTGCAAACCATTGCCGCATTTTGTGAAGAAAAGCAGACACAGTTTATTGCCATGCCGGTTTTAATTACACCTGTAAAAAGCTTTGTTGAAGTTTTTCAGTCGCTTGATTTTTTAACCCTGCAGGGTATTACCGGCGCATCCGTACACAAAAAATTTCACAGTATGTGCAATGGCGCCAACCTGGCATATACAAAAAAGGCTTTTGAAGCTGTAAATGGCTTTGCAGGTATTGATACCATTGCCAGCGGGGATGATATGCTGCTGATGCATAAAATTTATAAGCAGTACCCCGGTGGCGTTTCATTTCTAAAATCCAAAGAAGTAATTGTAAAAACTAAGCCGGTACATTCTGTTGCAGCATTTTTTAACCAGCGCATACGCTGGGCCAGTAAGGCAGACAAATATGATGACAAGCGGATTTTTGCTGTGCTGCTGGTGGTGTATTTTTTTAATGTGGTAATGCTGCTGATGCCGCTTGTTTCATTTTTTAAAAATCCACACATCAATTTGGTCAATTATCAATTATCAAATATCAATTATTGGTTGTTATTATTTGTTTTAAAAACTGCTGTTGAATTATACTTTTTGGTGCCTGTTGCAAAATTTTTTGGTGTTCAAAAATTACTATGGTGGTTTGCGCCAATGCAGCCCTTTCATATTTTATACACTGTAATTGCCGGGTGGCTGGGTAAGTTTGGCAGTTATAAATGGAAGGGCAGAAACGTAAAATAAATGTATGCAGTTAACAAATAAATCAACCGTTGTATTAATTGGTGGCGGAATAATGAGTGCCACGCTGGGTGTATTAATTAAAGAAGTATTGCCCGGTGCTGCCATTTTAATTTTTGAAAAGCTGCCTGCTGTTGCAGAAGAAAGCAGCGATGCATGGAACAATGCCGGTACCGGTCACTCCGCCTTTTGTGAACTGAATTATACACCCGAAAAAGAAGATGGCACTGTTGATATTTCCAAAGCAGTAAAAATTGCTTCTCAATTTGAAATATCAAAACAGCTTTGGGCTTACATGATACAGCAATATAATTTTGCTGCACCATCATCTTTTATTAATCATGTGCCGCATATAAGTTTTGTTTGGGGTAATGATAATGCAGCTTTTTTAAAAAGCAGATACGAAGCACTGGTAAAAAATAAATTGTTTGCCGGTATGCAATACACTGAAGATGTTGCTACACTTACACAATGGATACCGCTGGTAATGCAGCAGCAGGATGCTGATAAAAAGTTTGCCGCCACAAAAATGGATATTGGTACCGATGTAAATTTTGGCACACTTACCGAAGCATTGTTTAGCCATTTAGAAAAACAAAAAGATGTAACACTGTATTTAAACCACGAGGTAAGAGATTTAAAGAAACTGGAAGAAGGAGGCTGGAAGCTGGAAGTAAAAAACTTATTGACTGATGATGAAATTGACGTGTTGGCAAACTTCGTATTTATTGGTGCTGGTGGCGGTTCGTTACCATTATTGCAAAAATCGGATATTGAAGAAGCTGAAGGTTACGGCGGCTTTCCCATTAGCGGGCAATGGCTGCGTTGTACAAATGAAAGCGTTATTGAACAACATGCTGCAAAAGTATATGGTAAGGCTGCCATTGGTGCGCCACCTATGAGTGTGCCGCATTTAGACACCCGTATTATAAACGGAAAAAAAGAATTGTTGTTTGGGCCATTCGCTGGTTTCAGCACCAGGTTTTTAAAAAAAGGTTCTTACTTTGATTTACCTGCAAGTATTGAATGGAGTAATATGTTTCCCATGCTGGCAGCTGGCTGGCATAATTTACCCCTTACAAAATATCTAATACAGCAGGTTACACAAAGTGATGAAGACAGGCTTACAGCATTAAAAGAATATTGCCCCACTGCTAAAATGGAAGACTGGCAACTGGCCATTGCAGGGCAACGGGTACAGGTAATTAAAAAAGATGAAGATGAAATTGGTGTGCTTGAGTTTGGTACAGAGCTGGTGTGTGCTGCAGATGGTACATTAGCTGCATTGCTGGGTGCATCACCCGGTGCTTCCACCGCAGTAACAGCCATGCTGCAGGTAATGGAAAAATGTTTTAGAGAAAATTACAGCAGCACCGCATGGCAGCAGCAGTTTAAAACCATCATACCCACATTTGGTAAAAAATGGGCGGAGTATGATTTGCTGTGTACCGAAATAAGGGAATGGACAAATGATATTTTACAACTTTGGCCCGTTAAAAGTTAACGTCATCCGGTTTTAAATTATTAACTTTAGGTATGCTCAATATAACCGATTATATAGTTATTGATAAAAATGTACGTTTTGGCAAACCCACAGTAAAAGGCACCCGTATAACTGTTGCTGATGTTTTAAGCTGGCTGGCTGAGGGAGAAACGACTGAAATAATTATTGAAAATTATCCGCAGTTAAATAAAGAACAAATTATGGCCTGCCTTAAATATGCTGCCAGTAAGGAAATTAAACTTGCAGTTGCCTGATGCTGCTGCTTGACGAAAATATTTCCTACAGAAATGTAAAGCAACTAAATGTTGCGTTTCCGGGAATAAAACATGTTACCGATTTTTTACCCACTGGCACTTCCGACACATTGATATGGCAGGTTGCAAAAGAAAATAATTTATCTATTGAAATTTTCGATGAAGATTATTCTGATATGCTGAACCTTTACGGTTTTCCTCCAAAAACAATTTGGTTGCGTTTTGGCAACAGCTCCAATAAAGTAATTTGTGATACACTGCTGTTTCACAAAAACACCATTATCAGTTTTATTAATAACAGCAACTTTGGCATTTTAGAAATAAACGAAGCAATTGTTTAATGCAACCCTTTTCATTTAAAAAACAATTATGGAAACGCCTTAAAAAAAACAAAGGCGCTTTGTTTGGGTTGCTCATAATTATTTTTTCTTTTTTTATTGCGGTGTTTGGTTATTTTATTGCGCCAGATAATTCACCCAATGCCGATTTGCAAACTGTGGAGATACAGGCAAAGAAACCGGGATATACACAGCAGTTTTTAAAAATTTATACAAACAATAATACCAAGCAGGGATGGTTTAGTAAATTATCGTACGGAGAAAACCCAGACTATAAATTAATTCCCGTTACAGGCAAAACCACAGATAATACAACAGCCGATTCAATAATTATAAATAAGTATGTAGATGAAGATACTGCTGTGCGTATGGCTTTTGCTGTAAAAGAATTAATACAAAACCACGGCAAAGAGTTTTTGCCACAACTATTAATAACCAAAAAATACTGGCTGGGTACAGATAAGTTTGGCCGGGATATTTTAAGCCGTTTAATTATTGGCACAAGGGTAAGTTTAGCCGTAGGTTTAATTGCAGTATTAATTTCGTTAACCATTGGCATTACGCTGGGTGCAATGGCTGGTTATTTTAGAGGTAAGGCAGATGCTGTTGTTATGTGGCTGGTAAATGTTACCTGGAGTATTCCAACATTGCTACTGGTATTTGCCATAACAATGGCAATGGGTAAAGGCTTTTGGCAAATATTTATTGCAGTGGGATTAACCATGTGGGTAACCGTGGCAAGACTTGTACGGGGGCAGGTAATGGCTGTAAAAGAGTTAGAGTATGTCCAGGCTGCAAAAGCATTAGGATACACACACAGCAGAATAATCATTAAACATATTTTACCAAATATCTTAGGCCCAATATTAGTAATTGCTGCCAGTAATTTTGCCACTGCTATAATTGTAGAAGCAGGTTTAAGTTTTCTTGGCATTGGTGTGCAGCCGCCGCAACCGAGCTGGGGATTAATGATAAAAGAAAACTACAATTTCATTATTACACATAATCCCATGCTGGCATTAATACCAGGTTTTGCCATTATGCTTTTGGTGCTGGCATTTAATTTATTGGGCAACGGGTTGAGGGATGCGGTGGATGTGAAATAGCAGCCCCTCCTAAATCCTCCCCCGTGGGGAGGACTTAAGAAGAGCAAAATTCTTCAAACTACTTTTTGGAAATTGTAAAATCCATAAAATTATTTTACTGCAAACTCCTATATAATCTTCGCTTAAATCTTCTACATTTTCCTCCCCCCGGGGGAGGATAGGAGGGGCTTCTTAATCCTTCGGCGCCACCTGCACATTTCTTACAAAACCTTCTTCTAAAGAAATAAATGTTTCGGTACGTTCAATACCTTTTATTTTTTGCAGTTCATCATGCAAAACAAAACGCAGCTGGTTTATGTCTTTACAAACAATTTCAATAAACATGCTGTAGTTGCCGGTAATGTAATTTAGGCGTACTATTTCAGGTATTTTTTTCAAATCTTCTGCCACTGCATCATACAGCGAACTCTTTTCTAAATAAATACCAACAAAGGCGGTAATATCGTAGCCCAATTGTTTTAAATCTACATTCAATCTAGTACCTTTGACGATGCCGAATTCCTGTAGTTTTTTGATACGCACATGTATGGTACCGCCGCTTACAAATAATTTCTTACCTAAATCGGCATAAGAAATTTCAGCGGTCTCCATCATCTCATGAATTATCTGCAGGTCTAATTTGTCAAGATTTAATTTAGCAGCCATTTTATAATTTTAAGTTAGCAATCGTTCAATATTTAGTGCAAATATTTGAATTATTTCTATATTTTCCAAATATTTTATAAAATATTTTTAAAGTATTGGCTATTTATATAGATTTGCACTATCAAGTTCTTAAAATTGTGGGGTGATGAAATTTTTGGCAGACATGCCCTCTTGTCTCGAGGGTGAGGATAACAGGATAAACGCAGCATAGAGCCGTGATAGTAGCAATACTGTTGCGACCGGGGTCGACCACCGAACTTTGTACTGCAGCTAACTGCCTCGTGGAGGTTCGAACCCTCCCCCTACAGCATTTTGAAGCCTTCGTTCTAAACGGAGGCTTTTTTATTTTACAGAACACTCCATAATGGCAGCGACCCCCTTGTCTCGAGGGTGAGGATAACAGCCCGTCTGTTTAGCCGAATAAAGATAAACGCAGAATAGAACCATGATACCCGTTCTCAATGCATCGGGGATCCACAGCATTTTGCTTTTTTCTACTCCCAATGAGATTGTTATAATGACTCAGCAAAACCTCCTCCGCATTATCTTTGCCGCCCATGGCACAAAAAAAATTAGTACGGTTTGAAGCAATAAAAACATTTGCCAATGTTTTGGAGTATCCAGAAAACATGCAGGGTAATTGGAACGGTTTTTTTAAAAATAATAACCCCATTACGCTGGAGCTGGCTTGCGGCAAAGGCGAGTACGTGGTGGGCCTTGCTCAAATGTATCCGCAGCAAAATTTTATTGGGGTAGATGTTAAGGGCAACCGCATTTACATTGGTGCTAAAAAAAGCTTAGCACAAAATTTAACCAATGCTGCTTTTTTGCGTACAAAAATTGTAATGCTGCCCAACTACTTTGCAGGCGGCGAGGTAAACGAAATTTGGATAACCTTTCCTGACCCTCATTTGCGTACAGGCCATGCCAAAAAAAGATTAACGCACCCACGTTTTTTGCGATTGTACCAGCAGGTTTTAAAACCCGGTGCTTTTATTAATTTAAAAACCGACAGCCCCAGGCTATATACTTTTACAAAAAAAGTGGCGCAACTTTATGGTTTAAATATTGTTGAAGATTCCGATGATGTGTATAAAGAGCCACATATAAAAGAAGAACTGAAAATAAAAACACATTACGAAAGCCTGGATATTGCACAGAGCAATAAAATACATTACCTGAAATTTACATTACCGGTTGTTATAAAAGATATTGATGAACAATTACAGGAGGAACTGAAAAATGAAGAACCTGATTGAAGGAGAAGATTATTATTTTAATGAGCAAGGTTATGTGGTGCTTACTGCAAAATATCATTTGCAAAAAGGGTTTTGCTGTGGCAATGGCTGCAAACACTGTCCTTATAAGTATGAGAATGTACCCGAGCCGCAACGCAGCAATTTATTA
>JAGVCC010000152.1 GCA_020059395.1 Chitinophagales bacterium
CCACCAGCATTACCAAAGCCACCGGCAGTGGCATTTGCTGTTCCTTTAATATTGGGCGCAAACATTACCGATGTGTGAAACTGGGTAATTACAAACGAAGCTCCAATTACACCAATAGATAAACGGAACAATATAAATGATGTATACGAATGGCTGGTACCAATTAATAAAACAGGAATGGCACACAATACCAACAACCATGTATAAATAATTCTTGGCCCATATTTATCTACCAAACGGCCAATTAATAACCGGGCAAAAATAGTGGCCGATACCGATGCAATTTGAATATTGCCAATCTGGTCTTTAGTTAAACCCAACTGTTCTTTAGCAATTTTCATTAAAGGTGCCATGCCAAACCATGCAAAAAAACAACAGAAAAAAGTAAACCAGGTGATGTGAAAAGTTTTCATCTGCACACCTTTAAAAGAAAAGATGTTTAATTTTTGTAGTGGCTGATTTTTTGTAATTGCTGTTGCCATGTAACTGGTTTAAAAAATTATAAAGTGGTTTGTTGGTATTACTGAATATCGTCGATAGAAAATTTGTCAATAAGCAGGTTTAATAACCTGTCATGTGTTTGCATATACTCTGGCAAATGCACAATGTCTTTTTTGTTTCTTGGTCTTGGAAGTGGCACATCCACAATTTCTTTAATGGTAGCTTCTGGCCCGTTATTTAAAACAACTACCCTGTCGCTTAAAAATATTGCTTCTTCAATATCATGCGTAACAATCACAATTGTTTTTTCTCTGTTATCAAGGTTCCACAATTTTAACAGCTCTACATGCATCGTACTTTTTGTAAGAGCATCTAATGCGCCAAAAGGTTCATCTAACAATAAGATGGAAGGATTAATAGCAAATGCTCTTGCAATAGCCACCCGTTGTTTCATACCACCGGAAATCTGTCCCGGTAATTTATCTTTATGCTCCCACAGGTTTACCTGTTTTAAATTTTTCTCTACCAGTGCTTTCTTTTCTGCCATGGATACATTTTTTAAGGCAGAATCTACCGCCTCGTATACATTTTTATACACTGTTAACCAGGGCAGCAATGAATAGTTTTGAAAAACAATACCTCTGTCAGGACCAGGGCCTGTTACTTTATTTCCATTTGCCAGTACCGTACCTTCGGTAGCTTTTACCATGCCGCTTACCGCACCCATTAAAGTAGATTTACCGCAACCTGAGTGACCAATCAGTGCAATGATTTCTCCTTTCTCTACAGTTAAAGAAATATTTTTTATAGCTGTATAAACTCCTTTAGGTGTTTTAAAACTTATGGTGAGGTTATCAATTGAAATAGCAGCTGTGCTGATGGCTTTCTCTATCATTTTCTCCACCGATACCTCTGAATTTTTATTTATTATTGATTCCATAATTTTTTGTTTTAATGGTTAAGCAGTATAAGTGAATCTCTTTTGAAGAGCAGAAAATATTTTATCAAGTATTAAGCCCACCACGCCAATAATTAAAATGGCAGCCACTACTTTTTCCAGGCTGGAAGCATTCCAACTGTCCCACACAAAAAAACCAATACCAGCCCCGCCAGATAACATTTCGGCGGCAACTATTACCACCCACGCAATACCAATACTTAATTTTAAACCTGTAAATATGTAAGGAAGACTATACGGCAAATACACTTTTGTAATTGTTTTTAATTTAGAAAAACCGAAAGCTTTTGCCACATTAGTATGGTCGGTCGGAACGGATGACACACCCAGTGCTGTATTAATTAACGTGGGCCATATACAAGTAATAAACACAGCAAATACTGCCGCTTTATCGCTTGCCTGAAACAGGGCCAACCCCAATGGAAACCAGGCCAGCGGAGATACTGGTTTTAATATTTGTATTACAGGATTAAGTAAACGCATCATTGTTTTGCTGGAACCAATTATGTATCCAACAGGCAACGCCAGCAATGTGGCCATGGTGAATCCTTTAAATACCGTAATCAATGATTTTAATAACTGAAAGCCGATACCTTTATCATTGGGCCCATTATCATAAAAAGGGTCTTTCCATAAGCTATATAAAGTAGAAAGTACTTTAGAAGCTGATGGAATAGGTATTTGATTTTTAGCAGTAACCCAGCTTGCTAAATCAAACATGCCCAGCAATATTGCAATACCTGCAATAAAATAAACAGCGGGTAAATATTTTTTAAACATACCTGTAATTTTAAACTGCGGCAGCAATAATAACTGCCGCAGTTGTTTCATAAATTTATTTAGCTATATACGCTGCCACATTAGCAGGGTCAAACACTTTACTTTCTATTGTTAGTTTAAAAGGCTTCATATCATCGTCGGTTACCGTCAACTTCATTTCTGCAGCTACTTCTTTGTATAAATCCTGCAATACAATTTTATCGGCAATAGCTTTATAATCTGCAGGAGTGGTAGACAACAAACCCCATTTCACATATTTAGCCATTGCCCAAATGCCATAGCTCTTACGTGGATAGTTGGTGTTGCCCTCGTTATAAAACTTCATGTAATCATCTGTATATTTCTTTTCGCCAAATTTGCAACCTACATTATTGGTGCCCATTAATCTTGCTTCAATTACTTCGGCAGGTGCATTTACATATTTCTGATGCCCAATAATTTCAGCGGCTTTTTTTCTGTTGGCCAATGTATCCAGCCATTGAGAAGCTCTGATAATTGCTTTCATTATTTTTTTCAGGTCATCTTTTTTAGCAGAAGAAAATGCATCGTTTACTACCAGTGCTTTTTCAGGATGATGTTTCCATATATCCTGCGAAGCAATATGTGTAAA
>JAGVCC010000073.1 GCA_020059395.1 Chitinophagales bacterium
ATATACTTGTCACCAGAACAAGGTGTATATATTTTAAACGGCCTAGGTGGTGCCGGCATGACTTTATCTTTTGGCCTTGCAGAAGAAATTACCGCTTCATTATAAAAACAAAAATGTATGTACCAAAAAATGGAAAAAATTAATGGATGGCTGCAGGCAATTGCAGCATTGGTAATGTTTATCAAGGCAGCTTAGTTTCATACCGTACCTGTCCTGTCTTACCTGTCCTGCCCTATTTAAGGGCGGGATTTTTTTTAGAGGTTATATAAAAAGAAAAAAGCCACAAGACTATGGCTGATTTCTATTAAACTAAAACGCAACTGCTTAATTCCAGAGGCAGTGCAAAAGTATTTTTCTGTTGTTATTAGAGTTTTATGCAGCAGTTATGTAATTATTAAGGATGTATTTTTTAAAAAATTACTGTACCACTCTCCAGATGATTTTATAATACGCTGCTGTGTTTTAAAATCAACATACACCAAACCAAACCGGGGCCGGTAGCCTTCTGCCCATTCAAAATTGTCCATCAGCGTCCAAGCTTGGTTCGTAAAAAAGAAGTATTTGGTTTTTCATCTTTCTTACTTCGCAGAGTAAACCCAAAAGTACTGCCTACATCAATCTTACTGAGTACATAAATATTTTACCATTTGTCTCAATAATATGTTTGCAAATGACCAAAATCATTTAATCAAAAATGTACAATACACAGCAACATGGAATTTTAATCGTATTTTTTTTTAAAAATTAACAGAATGAAATTTGTTAATTTGAAAATGAAGCTTACTTTTATTTTGTCTTCATGAAATAGTTGCAGTATTTGCATCTTTATCATTAAGTCAATACACACACTGTCTTTATTCACGAGGCAGTTTCTTCAAGCATAAAAATCTACGTTCAGTTATTAAAATATAATATTGGTTTTGGCCAGTAATTATATGTTACACTAAGCAGCTAAAACCTGCGGGTGTATTTTTTAAGTAATTACTAACGGGTACGGTTTATGCTTACAAAACGGCTAAGTCTTTTATTGGTTATTGCCATTGTGGTTTTCAACGCTACAGCACAGGACGTACGTACCCTCCCCACAAAAGCCGATAGCCTTCTCTATACCATAACAGACATCCCCAAAAAATACCTCAGCACAATAGACGCTAAATTAGACAAGTACACCACCAGAGTTACCAACAAAACAGAAAAGACTTTAACCAGGCTTGCAAAGTGGGAAACAAAAATCAAAACACTATTAGAAAAGGTCAGCCCAGAAACTGCACAACGTTTATTCAACAATACCCAGCTCACATTTGCAACTGCATTAGAAAAATATAAACAAGGCCAGAGCATCATTACCGAACAAAGGAAGAAGTATAATGAGTACAGAGACAAACTCACTACCAGCATTAAATACTTAGAAGATCAGAAAGATAAGCTTGACAGCAAACTGCTGCAACCCCTCGCCAAAGCAAAAGAACAACTCAACAACTTTGAGAAAACTCAGGATGAAACTGATGCAATGGAGCAGTTTATTAAAGAAAGAAAAAAACAACTCCTAGACCAAAGCCTGCAATACCTGGGCAATAGCAAGTATGTACAAAAGATAAACAAGGAAGCCTACTATTACGTAGAGACTATCCGTAACTACAAACAAATTTTTACCGACAAACAGAAAGCAGAAGAAACAGCACTCACCATACTCAATAAAATACCAGCCTTTCAAAAGTTCATACAGCAAAACAGTATGCTGGCAAGCTTATTCCGTATGCCGGGAGCAGGTCCCTCCCTCTTTGGGGGAGCCGGAGGGGGCTCCCTTGCAGGCCTCCAAACAAGAGCAAGTGTAAATACTCTTATACAAAACCAAATAGCAGCCGGTGGCCCCAATGCAGTAGAACAAATACGCAATAATATGCAGGCGGCACAGGCCGAGTTAAATAAATTAAAAGACAAAGTGCTGAAAGCAGGTGGCAGCAGTAGCGACATGAATATGCCTGACTTTAAACCCAACAATACAAAGACACAAACCTTCAAACAACGTCTGGAGAAAGGGTTTAATGTACAGTTTGCAAAGAATAACAGCCTTGTACCAACCACAGCAGATGTGGCAATGCATATTGGATACAAAATGAACGATAAAAGTGTAATAGGCCTTGGTGCCAGTTACAAAGCAGGCTTGGGCAGCATCCAGCGTATTGCCATCAGCCACCAGGGAGTGGGATTAAGAAGTTACATAGACTGGAAACTTAAAAAGCAGTTCTATATCAGCGGTGGGTATGAAATGAACCACAATGCACAGTTTAAAAACATACAACAGTTGCAGCAGTACTATAGCTGGCAGCAGGCAGGCCTTATTGGGTTAAGTAAAAAAGTACAAGCAAAAACAAAGTTTTTTAAAGGTGCGAAACTACAGTTGTTATATGACATGCTTGCACGTACGCATTTACCGGTGAGTCAGCCGGTGGTGTTTAGGGTTGGATATCAGTTTTAAAAATAAAAATTTTAAATACAAGGTATGTTACATTTTTTTAGAAAAAGTTCATGGATAATTACAGTGATATTAGTGCTGTTGCAGGTTCAGGCATTTGCACAACCACAGGATAACCCGATTAATAAGATTGCTATTTCGTCTCCCACAGCCGCTTCATTAGGCAAGTATGGCGATATACCAGTCAACTATCACACCGGTATTCCACAAATAAGCATCCCTGTACATACTGTTACATCGGGGCCTTTATCCGTATCAGTAAGTCTAAGCTATCATGCATCAGGATTAAAAGTACAGGAGCCATCGAGTTGGGTAGGTGCAGGCTGGAGTTTAAATGCAGGTGGCGTTATTACCCGGAGTGTGATGGGATTACCTGATGAGAGAGGCACCAACAATGCAGGGGTAAATGAAAAAGGGCACTTTAGTGATTACGGGTACAATAGTTATTATGCAGGTGTCGTTCCCGAAGACTGGATTCCGTTTGCTGATGGCAGAAAAGACGGGGAGCCAGATTTATTCTTTTTTAACTTTGGCGGAGCAAGTGGTAAATTTTATTTCAGGGATGACCGCACTCCGGTAATTGTACCTGAAGCAGATTTTAAGATTGAACCCTCATATTCCGGCGTTTCCAATACCAGTATACAAAGCTTTATAATAACAGCTGCTGACGGAACCAAATATTATTTTGGCAATAGTCCAGGCATCACAGGTACAGCACCCGTTGAAATAACCAAGCCTTCCACTTTTGCAAACGGGCTTTCATCAGCCAATGTTATCAGCAGCTGGTATTTAAATAAAATCAGCAGTGCTGATGATAAATTTTCTATTACTCTGAATTATCAGGCAGAAAATTATGGCTACCACACTATTTCTATGTTCCCCATTGATGGAGTGCCAACTGGAGGTTCTGGATCAAGTTTCGGCAGCACACATGGATATGATTTGGTAAAAAACATTGTTCAGGGAGTTCGGTTAAGCCAGATTGTTTCCCCAAATGGTACTGTAAATTTTATAGAGGCTTCAGGTGCAAGAGAAGACTTGAGCGATGTGACATGGTCACCTGCCTATGATGCCGTAAACACCACTGCAAAACCACTCGGCTCAATTCAAATTACAGACGGTAGTACTGTGCTGAAAAAATTTGATTTTACTTATAGTTATTTTACAGACAATTCCACGCCACTGGCAACGGACATACAAAACTTTACTCCCAACGGACTTTTTACAGATAAAAAAAGATTGCGGCTTGATCAGGTAAAAGAGTTATCTGAAGATGGAACAGTAACTAAGCCGCCCTATTACTTTACCTATTTTGGAGAGCAGGTACCCCGCCGTTTAAGTTTTGGTATTGACCATTGGGGTTTTATTAATGGAGCTAATAGCAATCAAACACCCATACCCTCATTAACTGTTATTAGTACCAGTTCAACGCAAGTATTACCTGGTGCCAACCGGGATGCTAACTGGCCTGCCATGCGTGGGGGAAGTTTGCAACAAATCAACTATCCCACTGGCGGTTATTCTGCATTTGAGTTTGAGCCACATGATGTGTATAATACCAATACAAGCCTAGTTAATGTTACCCTATCTAATTTATCTGTTGGTGTGTTACCCTATGGCCAAACTACTTTTTCTGCAACTGGAAGCTTTTCCATTCTTAGTGAAAACAACCACGTAGATATGTCTTTTAATAACACGTCTAATTATGGAGGCAATTTTACCATTACCAACAGCAGCAATACGGTTGTATACAATACGCCCCTGGGTAATAATTCTTCGGTTCAATATACCATTCCCTCACTTCCAGTTGGTACATACACTGCAACTCTTACATTGCCCATCTATTCAAATTTAACCGGAATTGCTACTGCAGTTGTTACCCAATTACAGCATGTACAAACCACCAATACAGTTACTATAGGTGGCTTACGCATAAAAAACATTACTCACAATGATGGAGTAACACCGGCAAATATCGTTACCAATTACGCTTACACACAGGACAATCCCATATTATCCAGTGCTATCCTTTACAGCAGGCCGCAATATGTAAGTATTATCAGGAACGACATTATACAGCAAGTAGGATACTTAAATCCTTCAGGTGAAATTGTACCAAACCCAGCTGGCCCATATGGCTGTGTTGCATGGCAGCCTGATGCAAGCTGGTTTAAATCCCCCAGCAGTATACGGCCAATGGCTACTACACAGGGGAATCATATTGGCTATTCGCAGGTAAAAGTATCTCAAACAGGTAATGGGCACAGTATTTATAAATATTACG
>JAGVCC010000368.1 GCA_020059395.1 Chitinophagales bacterium
GCAAGGCCGCTGCTGCAAATGGTTTATAAACAACCTGCATTGTCCCGGCCAACTAAGACAGACATTGTGGCCTTAACCGAAAAAAACATAGCGGCAATGTTACGGCTTACACACTTAACCAACCCTGGCCCTTTTTTAAAACGTACTATCGATTTTGGAAATTACGAGGGTATTTTTTACCGCCGTCAGCTGGTGGCCATGTGCGGACAACGTTTAAAAGCGGGCACTTATACAGAGATAAGTGCGGTATGCACACACCCAAAGCATACAGGCAAAGGCCATGCTGCAACACTAATAAAAAGCCAGCTGCACAAAATCATCCGTAATGGAAAAACGCCTTGTTTACATGCCTATCCCGAAAACCCGGCTGTACATTTATATCAAAAACTGGGGTTTACAAAACGTAAGCTGTTGATGGTATATTTAATTGAAAAAAATGAAGCGGTTTAGCCTGATTGAACCGAAACTGGCTACGATGGTTTTATAACATCTAAATTAATCTTCCTCCATTTCCTCTTTAATTTCTTCCGAAATTTTTACCAGCAGTTTATCAATACGCTGGCCGTCCATATCAATTATTTCAAAGCTAAAGCCACGCCAGTCAAAAGTTTCCCCGGTCTGCGGTATATGCTCCAGCTCGTGCAGTACAAAACCTGCCAATGTATCAAAGTCATGTTCTGCCTCATTCATCCACTCCGTTTTTTCAAACTTGGTTAAAAAATTATAAAACGGAATTTGTGCATCTACCAAATAAGTACCATCAGCTCTCTCCACAATTTCATATTCATCCTGTCCGGTTTGAGGTACATCACCCACTATAGCTTCTAAAATATCATTCAGGGTTATCATGCCTTCCAAAGTGCCATATTCATTTACAATAAAGCAACTGTGGTTTTGTTTTTCTTTAAACTTTTCCAGCAACTGATAAGCAGTATTATTTTCAGGTACAAAAAGCGCCTGTCTTGAAATTTCCTTCAACAACTGTCCTGCCGGAGCTTTTAATAAATCTTTTATACTTACAATACCCTGTATATTATCAATATTAGCATCACAAACAGGATAGCTGGAAAACACCACTTCCTGCATTTTATCTTTTGCCTGCTGCACTGTTTCGTTGGCATCAAACCATACTATATCGGTACGGTGCGTCATTAAAGAGGTAATGTTGCGGTCGCCCAAATGAAAAACCCTTTCAATAATTTCTTTCTCTTCCTCTTCAATGGCGCCGTGTTCACTTCCTTCACTAATCATGGCTTTTATTTCTTCTTCGGTAACCTGATTGTCTTTTACCTTAATGTTAAGCAGTTTTACAATAACGTTGGTAGAATTGGTGAGCAACCATATAAAAGGAAAAGTAAGTTTACTTAAAATACCCATTGGCTGCGCCAGATTTTTAGCAATAAACTCCGGCCTTGCCAAACCAATACGTTTAGGTACCAGCTCACCCAAAACCAACGAAAAATAGGTGATAATAATTACGATTATGGTAGTGGCAATGCCATTACTGTAAGGTTGCGCCCATTCAAACTGGTTAAAAAAACTAATAATGGGCATTTTAAGTTTTTCGCCAGAAAAAATACCGGTTAAAATACCAATAAGTGTAATACCCACCTGCACTGTAGAAAGAAAAACATCGGGGTGATTGGATAGCTTTAAAGCAGCTTTTGCTTTTTCATCTCCTTTATTTGCTTGCCCTTCCAGCCGGGCTTTACGGGCACTTACCAGTGCAATTTCGGCCATTGAAAAAATGCCATTCAATAAAATAAGCCCGAGTATTAAAAAAATTTCTGTCATTAATTATGCTAATCCGTAGCTGCGGTTAAAAAATTTACCCGGCAAATATCCGATAAGTATTCCAATTAATGCGCCTGCTGTAACATCTAGTGGATAATGCACCCCAACGTACACCTGAGCATAGCAAATACTAAATGCCCAAAAAAAGAACCCAGCAGGCCATTTTTTAAAATGATGTTTTAAAGTGGTGTAAATAAAAGATGCCAGCGCAAAATGATTACAAGCATGAGAAGAAGTGAAACTGCTGCTTTGCGGCCTGTAGCCCACCAGCACCCGCAGCCAATCTGCCAGTGCAGGGTCGTTACAAGGGCGCAGACGAATAATATTTTCCTTTATAAGCCTGCTGCTGGTTAAATCGGATATGGTTACGGTGCAAATGGCAAACAGCACCCACCACCAGCCGGTTTTTTTAAAATTAGTAACCACAAAAACAATCATAAATAAATAAAGTGGTGCCCACACTTCCGAATTACGGAGCCATGGCATCAGCCAGTTGAAAAATCCATTTTGCCAATAGTAATTTATTAGCTTCAGCAGCTGCCTGTCAAAATTAAATATCGCTTCCATTAAAAACTATGTGCCCTGTTAATGCAGTGCTGTTCAAAAGTAACCAATGCCGGTTAAAACACGAAATAAGGCCTTATTAACACCGCAAAGGCAATATGGGATTGTGCGCAAGTGTTAAATTGGTTTACAGTAAAAGCAATTTATAAACGGTATAAACTAATTTAGCGGCTGAAAAATATATTGAATGCTTTTTTTACAACGTATTCCCAAATTATTGCGGTGGATTTTTAGTGTGGTGCTGGTGTTGCTGCTTGCCATGAGTATTGGCCGTATAATTTTTTATGTTACTTATAATCCGTCGGGCAAACCCTTTACCGGGTCAGCTTTTATTATGGGGTTGCGGTTTGATGCCCGTATTGCAGGCATTGCAGGCCTTGTTATTTTATTGCTTTGTGCGTTTTCTTTTATAAATCCTTTTAAAAATACCAGGGCTAAAACCTTTTGGAATATTTTTTTAACCCTTGTTTTTGTATTGCTGGTGTTTGTGTATGCTGTTGATTTTTATCATTATGATTATCTGCATCAGCGGCTGAACGCATCTGTTTTAAATTATTTGCAAGATGCTGGTATTTCTTACAAAATGATGTGGCAAACTTATCCGCTTGTAAAAGCTACTATTGCCATTATAGTTATGGCTGCTTTGGCAAGACTATTATTTGGCTGGCTGCTGCGTAAATTTTTATTTGAAGACAGTTTTAATAAAAGAACTGGCAGCATTTACTACGTAATTGCATTTTTTGTGTTAGCTCAAATCGTGGTGGGAAAATTTGTTTTTAAACCGGGGCAGTTTCCACTGCGCTGGAGTGATGCGTTTACATTAAGTGACGATTTTAAAGCAAATGTGGCACTAAATCCTTTGCAAAGTTTTTTTAGCACCATGAGTTTTAGAAACTCCACTTATGATATTAAAAAGGTAAGAGCATATTATCCTTTATTGGCGCAGCAGCTGGGAGTTAATAAATACGACTCCAGCAACTTAAATTTTGAAAGGCTAAGTAAATTTGCAGACAGTGTAACAAACAAACCCAATATTGTACTGGTAATTTGCGAAAGCTTCAGCGCTTACAAAAGCAGTATGTATAATAATCCGCTTAACACCACCCCTTATTTTAATGAGCTGTGCAAACATGGCATATTTTTTAACCGTTGCTTTACGCCTGCATATGGCACAGCCCGTGGCGTATGGGCCACCATTACCGGTATACCCGATGTAGAAAGCCCCCGCACTGCCAGCCGTAATCCCAATGCCGTAAATCAGCATACTATTATAAGCGATTTTAAAGATTACAGCCATTACTATTTTTTAGGAGGCAGCGCTACATGGGCAAATATTCGTGGTGTGCTCACCAATAACATCAGCAATTTAAACTTATACGAAGAAGGAAACTATAAAGCAGCTGCAGTAGATGTATGGGGCATTAGCGATAAAAATTTATTTTTAGAAGCTAATAAAGTATTGAAAGAGCAGACGAAGCCTTTTTTTGCGGTTATTCAAACTGCAGACAATCACCGGCCATACACCATACCTGAAGAAGATAAAGCCAGGTTTAAATTACTTTCTTTTCCTGTTGATACATTGAAGAAATACGGTTTTGAAAGTAATGAAGAAATGAATGCCTTCCGCTACACCGACTTTTGTTTTCAGCAATTTATAGAAGCTGCAAAAAAAGAAAAATACTTTAACAACACCATTTTTGTTTTTGTTGGCGACCATGGTATACGCTGGAACGGCACCTTGTCTTATTTACCAAAAGCGTATGCAGCAGAGGGCTTAACCTGCCAGCATGTGCCCCTGTTATTTTATGCACCTGCATTATTGCAGCCTGCAACTGACAACCGTGTGTGCAGCCAGGTAGATGTGTTACCCAGTATTGCAGGGCTTGCCAAACATGCTTACTCCAACACTGCACTTGGCAGAAACCTCTTTGACACAATTAATCCCTTACATCAGTATCATGGTATGCGGAATGTAGAAAACCATGCTTTTATTATTGATCATGATACCAAAACTATTGGTGTGGTTACAAATGAGTTTTACTTTTTACGCAACAGCAAATCTGCCGTGGAAGAAATGGTATCAATAATAAATGATATGCCCGTTGAAAAAAACAGGCATACCGACAGTATTAAAAACCAACTGCGCCAATATACCAATGCCTACTATGAAACCGCAAAGTATATGCTGCTGAATAATAAGAAAAAGGAATAGACCAGATAGATTAATTGAAAAGTATAGGCGCTATGTAATTATCACTTTTAAAGTAACATCCATATTTTTTGACTTTACTTTAATAATATAAACGCCTGGTGCTTTACCAACAAAACTGTTTATTTTAATCTGGTTAGCTCCTTTCTGTAAGGTTATTTTTTCGTATCCAGCTTTTTTTCCCTGCATGTTATAAATGGTTACATCAGCTACCTCGTTACTAAAACCACTGTAGTTTTGTAACCATACATTTTGTGCAGGTGCCGGGTTGGGATAAATCGAATAAACAGCTTCAGGCTTATTAAATACAGGCACAGCGAGGACATTACTGATTTTTTCAGACCCATTTTTTGCAATAATTTTTACCCTGAAAAAATACTTAGCAGCAGTTGCAGCAGGCAACTCATAATTACTGTTGTACACAGCATCATTTAAGTTTTGTGATGGACTAATAACTTTAAAAGTATTAAATTTCATGCCATCTGTACTTACCTCCAGTACATAAGCCGATGCTGCCTGGTTATTGTTAACCTGCCAGTTTAATGCTATAGTATTATTGTTGTGTACGGCATTAAACGATAGCACATCTGCATTCAATACCCTGCAAATAGTATCGAACATTAAATACACTGAGTCTGTTGCATATTGCGGACAGGCGGTGTTTAACTGCTGCTGTACATAATAAGTACCAGGAGCACCGGCAATAATAGCCGTGCCAGTATTAGTGCCAATAATAACACCATTATTAGTGCTCCATGTGTAAGTTGCATTGGGCATAGGGTTAACCACCGTAAGCGGTGTGTTGTAATATACACCACACTGGTAGGTAATATTTGCAAATGCTTTTACTGCTGGGTACGCAAACATTGCAAAGGGCAATACAAAATCTTTTAGTTCTGATGTAAAAGAGGTGGAGGCCCTTGATTTAATAAGCACTTTTTTAAACGGATTGGCACAGGGATTATTACCGTACAAACCAGGGTCCAGCCCTAGTTTAGAAAAGTTGACAGAAAATTCCATAAACTGTCCCTGCTCATAATCTGCAACAACATTGTTATTTTGCCTTACCAGTGCAAAGGAACCTGCCCATTGTACAACGGCACTTTGTAAACCTGTATAAAATGTACCCGCCGACTTTGGCATAATACTGGCGTATCCATATACCGAAGCATTATTTTCTCCATCAAACAAACCGCCCCATTCAAAGTTTACAGGAACCGTTGCTGTAAGGCTGTTTTTGTTAATCCAAATTCTTGCCCCTAAAAACGTTAATGAAGAACTGCTGTATTCTGCTGTAAAAATTATATCTCCTGCACGGGTAACATTGCCAGCCGCATCAAAAAGCCATGATGTATGACCGGCTTCTGCACCATATCCGCTAAAAGTTCTGGAAGAACGGTTGTATACCAAATCAGTCTGGTAAAACTCAAAATCAAAATACCTGTTACCGTTGGTATTTTCAATTGAAATACCACCCATAAACCATAACGAATCATACACACTTACTCCATCTCTTCTAAAGTGTGTAAAAACATCTAAAATATCATTCTTGTCTGGTATGCCCTGAGATACCGGGCAACTCCAGTTTGATGGACTCATGCCATTTTTATTACTGCCTGATGCAAATATGGTTGAATCATCGCCATGATAATCTCTGCAAAATTTTGCATCTAAAAATAACTTGTTGTTAATAACGCTGTAAGCAGGATGCTTCATTGGCCGTATAAAAGAGTACATACGGCTTGCAGGGTTTGTAGTATATCCATTTACTATTGCTGCTGCACCACTGGTGTCAATTACACCGGTGCCGCTGCCAGCGGTTGCAATAAACCAGTCATCGCTAAAAGCAAATCTTGATCCCGGAAAAACATTGGCACGTAAATCTGCTTCCACGCCAAAACCAGCGTTAACAGCCGGTGATATTATTTGTGCCGTGGCAGATGTTACAACAGAGTAAGCAAGAAATAAGTAGAGTTTTAGTTTCATAGATACTGAATTTGGATTGGAATAACTATTTAAAATTTACAGCATATAGCCTGAAATTGTAAATAACACTGGTACGATAAACACAAAACAGAAAAGCAGTCTTTTAATTAGTAACTTAATTTTTAGTACGGATTAATATAGATTTCTGAGCTGTTTTACTTGTACAATATTACCCAAAATGGAGGCCAAAAAGTATATTACTACTACGCATAAATTACAGCCGTATTTTCCCCTTTTATCGCACTAAAACGAAAAAGGAGGGCTTTATAAAACGTCTTTTTACTATCGTTAATAATCACTCTTTTACTACAAAAATCTCCTGCACACAAGTAAACCTTTCTATTACACATGCAAATAAAATGAAAGAGGATTATCATTTTTATATGGCTTACATTTAATTATATACTATACTTGCAAAAAACGCATCACACAAACCTTTACCAAGCAGGTGTACAAGAGCCTTAAGCAGCCTGTACTTATTAGAAATTGTATTGCATGAAGAAACTTAAAATATCAAAAACCATTCAGTGGATGATAAAGATTTTTACCATCTACCTGCTGGTATTTACGGCGCTGCGTATAGCCACGGTTATTTTTTTTAAACCCAAAAACATAAGCATCTGGCAACTGGGCCCGTCTTTTTGGCTAGGTTTAAAATACGATTTGCGGTGGATTGCCATTGCTTTATCTCCCATTATTGTGTTATCAGTCTTTAAACGTTTTTCTCCTTTTCACTCTGCCAATACTAAAAAATTCTGGACGGTTTACTTATCCATCATCACCCTTGTAATTATGTTCTTCTTTGGGGCAGATTTTGGCAACTTTAGTTATAATCATACCCGTATTGGTGCCAGTGCATTAAATTTTAAAGATGACCCTTACGAAATGTTCCGCATGGTTTGGGAGACATACCCTATTATTTGGATTTTGCTGGGTCTGGCACTGGTAGTTTTTTTTATTGCAAAATTATTTCGCAAAACACATGGCACGGTAGATGCCAATAATTTTTGGCACAAGTTTGAATACAAACGCCGCTGGTATGCATTGGCGCTGCTGCTAATGTTTTGGTTTATTTTCGGCTTTCTGCAGTTTAAACCTTTAACAAGGCAGGATGCTTATTCTCTAAACGATAATTTTAAAAGTTACCTAGCGCTAAACCCTTTTCAAAATTTCATTACATCACTTAATCAACGGAAACCCGATTTTAATACCAGTGGCGCTGCCAAATTTTATCCGGCAATAGCTAACTATCTTCAGTTAAATAATACAGTTACCAACAATTATGAACGGATGGTGCTGCCTAACGGCCGTAGTTTAGAAAGCAAGCCAAATGTTGTTGTAGTGCTGTGCGAAAGTTTCAGCATGTATAAAAGCAGCATGAGTGGCAATAAATTAAACAGCACACCGTATTTTAATGAGCTGTGCAATAATGGTATTTTTTTCGACCGTTGTTTTACACCAAGCTTTGGCACTGCCCGTGGCATATTTGCCACTATTACGGGTATACCCGATGTGCAGATGGCTAAATTTTCCACACAAAATGAAGAAGCCGTAAACCAGCAAACTATTATTAATGCATTTGAAGGCTACGGTAAATATTATTTTATTGGCGGCCGCAGCCAGTTTAACAATTTTAAAGGCTTAATGGGCAATGTTGACGGCATTGAAATTTTTGAGAAGGGCAAGTATAAGTCACCAGATATAAATGTGTGGGGCATTAGCGATAGAGACTTATTTATGGAAGCACATGAAGTGATGAAACAACAGAGCAAACCTTTTTTTGCAGTAATACAAACGGCACATAATCACCGCCCATTTATGCTGCCGCCCGATGAGAAAGAATTTACCTGCCCAAAACTTGATAAAGAAATACTAAAGAAAAACGGCTTTGAAAGCCAGGCCGAATACGAGGCTTTTTGTTACACCGATTTTTGCTATAAAAAATTTATAGAAGCCGCAAAAAAGGAAGCTTATTTTAATAACACCATTTTTGTTTTTGTTGGCGACCATGGTGTTGAAGGTGAGGCAGACGGACTGTACCCCAAAGCATGGGCAAGCCACCGGCTGAGTGATGAGCATGTGCCGTTGTTGTACTATGCACCGGCATTATTGCAACCGGCAAAATACAGTTACACAGTTTCGCAAATTGATGTGCTGCCTACGCTTGCCGGTATGGTGCACCAACCATATACCAACAGCAGCCTGGGCCGTGATGTGATTAACCAGCAAAACCTGCAACATGCGGCATTTGTAATTCATCATGATGAAGGAAATATTGGTGTAGTAACGGATGAGTATTACTACATAAAAAATGTAAACATAAAGCATGAGGAACTGGTACCGGTAAAAGATAATCTGCCGCCATTAACTCAGCAACAATCAGATTCAATTAAGAAAAAATTATCTGAATTAACCTCGGCTATTTTTGAAACAAGTAAATGGCTGCTGGTGAATAATAAGAGGAAGTAATTGGTGGTTGGTGGTAAAAGATTTTTGTTTTTAGCCATATCGTTGCATCTTGCAGAATTAAATCTTCGCAAACAACAAACAACAAACAACAAACTACAACTTCTTCGCAATCATAATCATCCTCGGCGATTTTTTTACATCATAATTACAAAAGCTGTAATCACCATATACTTCCTGTAATTGCATCCCTTGATAAGCAAACATTTCTGTAAAATCACCCAGCGAAAATTTGGCTACTTTCTCAGTAAACTCCAGCGGAGCTTCTAGCGCTTCATCTTCCACCACAATTTTTTTATAAAAATGTGTTTCATCAAACCATTTGGTAATGTAAAAATTTACACCATCAATTTCTTTATCAAATTTGTGAATTAAATGATCTTCGGCATAATGCACATTTAAGTAATCCATTACAAATGTGCCGCCCGGTTTAATAGCCTGGGCAATGGTGCGTATGGCAGCATCATGCTCACGCCGTGTTTTAAAATAACCAAAGCTTGTAAAAAAATTAAAAGCATAATTAAAGTAGTTTACCCAAAAAGGCAGGCGCATATCGTGCCGGTAAAAATGCAGCGTATCAGTTTCGGTTTGCAATGCTTCATTAATACTGTCTTCACTTAAGTCAATGCCAGTCACATCAAAACCTTTTTCGCTTAAATGAATGGAGTGGCGGCCTTTGCCACAGGCCACATCCAGCATAGTGGCACCTGCAGCAGGTTGTAAATAATCAATCAGTTTATCAATAAAAGCTGCCGCTTCCTGCTCATCTCTTTTAAAATATAATTGATGATAATAAGGCGTATTGAACCAATCTTTAAACCAGGGTTGAAGCATAGCGCAAATATAACAGTTCATGGTTGATAGTTAATGGTTCATGGCAGTACAATTTCCAGGAGGTTGATGGTTAATGGTTAATAGTTCATGGCCAAAAGCCGTAGTTCATGATTCGTAATAATAAATTGATGGTTGACCATAAGTGAAGTGTACTCAAAATAAAATATTCCAAACTATGAACCATGAACCATGAACCATTTCTTATCTTTGCCACCCTAAAAACTAGCAGCACATGGCACTGATAAAAAGCATATCCGGCATAAGAGGCACTATTGGCGGTAATACAAACGATAACCTTACTCCCCTGGACGTAGTTAAATTTACTGCAGCCTATGGCACCTGGCTAATGCAGCAGGGCACTAACAATAAAGTGGTAATAGGCCGTGATGGCCGCATTAGCGGCAGCATGGTAAGCGCACTGGTATCAAACACTTTAATTGGTTTAGGACTGGATGTGTTGGATGTTGGCCTAAGCACCACACCCACTGTGGAAATGGCTGTAGTATTTGAAAAAGCTGCCGGCGGCATTATACTAACAGCCAGCCATAACCCAAAAGAATGGAATGCTTTAAAACTATTAAATAGCAAAGGCGAATTTATAAGCGGTGATGAAGGCAAACTTATTTTAGACCTTGCTGCCAACGAGGATTTTACTTTTGCAAACGTTGATAAACTGGGCACTTACACAGTTAGTGAAAATACATTGCAGCAACATATTGATGCAATTTTAAGTTATCCCCTGGTAGATGCTGCCGCAATTAAAAATGCAAATTTTAATATTGTGGTTGATGCTGTTAACAGCACCGGCGCCATTGCAGTACCAGCCATATTAAACGCATTGGGTGTAAAAGATATTACTGTTATTAACGAAGAAGTAACCGGCAAATTTGCCCACAATCCTGAGCCATTGCCCGAACACTTAACCGGTTTAAGCGCTGAAGTAATAAAGCAAAAAGCAAGCCTCGGTATTGCGGTTGACCCAGATGTGGATCGCCTTTGTTTTGTATGCGAAGACGGCAGCATGTTTGGCGAAGAATATACATTAGTGGCCGTGGCTGATTATGTTTTAAGCAAACGTAAAGGCAACACAGTAAGTAACATGAGCAGCACCCGTGCTTTAAAAGACGTAACAATAAAACATGGCGGCGAATATTTCCCCAGCGCCGTGGGTGAAGTAAACGTGGTAAATAAAATGAAAGCGGTAAATGCTGTAATTGGCGGCGAAGGCAATGGCGGCATTATTGTACCCGATTTACATTATGGCCGTGATGCACTCATTGGCATTGCTTTATTTTTAACGCACTTAGCACATAGCAAAAAAAGCATTAAACAACTGCGTAATACCTACCCCGATTATTTTATGAGTAAAAATAAAATAACGCTTGAAGGTGGTATTGATGTAAAAGAAGTGTTTACAAAAATTAAAGACAAGTATAAAGCACAACCCATAAATACAGAGGATGGACTAAAGATTGAGTTTGATACTGACTGGGTGCACCTACGCACCAGCAATACCGAACCCATCATCCGTATTTATGCCGAAAGTAATTTTGAAACCACTGCTGATAATATTGCAAAACGATTGATGCAGGATATTGGGCAAATGATGTGAGTTGGTTGATGGTTCATGGTTAATAGTTCATAGAAGAACCGTTGTATTAACCATGAACCTTCAGCTATGAACCATGAACTATCAACTATGAACCGTATTTATTTCGACAACGCCGCCACCACCGCACTTGACCCAACAGTGCTGGAAACCATGATGCCTTATTTAACCGATAAATTTGGCAACCCCTCCTCTATTTACAGTTATGGACGGGAAACAAGAATGGCCATAGAAACTGCCCGTAAAAGCGTGGCTAAAATTTTAAATGCACATCCTGCCGAAATATT
The DNA here is from genome assembly GCA_020059395.1 of Chitinophagales bacterium. GTDB lineage: Bacteria > Bacteroidota > Bacteroidia > Chitinophagales > Chitinophagaceae > Ferruginibacter. The sequence continues at coordinate 11,750 of JAGVCC010000368.1, forward strand.
TTTTACCAGCGGCGGTACAGAAAGCAGCAACACTGCCATTGCCGCCGCCATACGTGATTTAGGCTGCAAACACATTATCACTTCAGTTATTGAACACCACGCTGTAACGCATACAGTGGAGCATATTGATAATTTAGATGCCGCCAAAGTAAGCTATGTAAAACTGCTGCCCAATGGCCATGTAGATTTAGATGATTTGGAAAAACTACTTGCCAGCAGCGAAGAAAAAACACTGGTTACTTTAATGCACGCCAACAATGAAATTGGCAACATACTCGATATACACGCTGTGGGCAATTTATGCAAACTGTATAACGCCGTTTTTCACAGCGATACGGTGCAAACCGTTGGCCACTTCCCTTTTGATTTGCGCAACACACCCGTACATTTTATTACCGGTGCTGCCCATAAATTTCATGGGCCTAAAGGCGTGGGCATTTTGTACATAAACGAAAACGTACGCATAAAGCCCTTTGTACACGGCGGCGGCCAGGAGCGTAACATGCGTGCAGGCACCGAAAACCTGTACGGCATTGTAGGCTTTGCCAAAGCGCTTGAAATGGCCACCCAACACCACGAAGAAGACAGCGCACATATTGGCACCCTTAAATATTACATGATGGACGAACTGAAAAAACACATACCCGGCGTAGCCTTCAATGGCGATGTGCTGGGCCGCAGTTTGTACACCGTGTTAAGTGCCAGCTTTCCTAAAACGGAAAAAAGCGAAATGATTTTATTTAACCTTGACATTAATAATATTTGCGCCAGCGGCGGCAGCGCCTGCACCAGCGGCGCCGACCAGGGCAGCCACGTAATACGTGCCATTAACCAAAACCCCAACCAGGTTACGGTACGCTTTAGCTTTAGCAAACAAAATACCAAGGCTGAGGTGGATGTGGTGGTGGAGAAGTTGAAGGAGTTGATATAAGAATTTGGTTTAAAAGCTGTCAGCCTGAGCTTGTTGAAGGCGGGTTAGTGCAGATAAAAGCAGGCTTCGAATAACTCAACCTGACAGTTTACTAGATAGCAAAATCTTATTAATTTAATGCCAGTTCTTTTTTGGGAACGGGCATTTGTTTTTCATGGCAGCATTGTTGTGAACTTGTTCTGTTATTTTTCTTCTTTCAGTGAAAGAAGAAAAATAATCTCACTTGTACGGCATACCATTTTTGAACTTTTATTGAAGCGTTGATATTAGCGAATGTCTCGTGAGACACCGCTGGGTGTTCGGAAGAAATTTACCTTTCGCCCCGAAGGGGCTTTTTATAGATATTTCTAAATGATTACTACCAACCTAAAATGCCTATGTCATTAAAAAGACTGTATTTTAAAATCAGTTTGGAGGAAGTGGTTGGTAGAAACTGATAAGACTGATTTTTAAAGTTCTGTAGGAAAGACAGAAAATTAACTAGTTAAATTCTTCCGAACATCTGTGGTTAGAAACAACCGAAGGCAGAGGATGCTCATTTATTGTAACAATGGTGTATATTTAAAAAATACTTTATTGCAAAGCAACAAAAAATGAAATTTTTAAAAAAACTAGTTGGTTTTTTACAGCCCAAAAAAAATGAGGAAATAAGCAACGAGCCTGCCTATTTAGGTGGCGATGGACTTAGCAAAGAAACTCCGATATTTATAAACTGTGCAAGCAGTGCAATGGCAGAGCATTTAATAACACAGTTTATTTGTACAAAACTCGGCAGTCAGTCAGATTGGAAGGTTAAAATGAAGCTTACTGCAAAATCAGACCAAACTGAATGTGGCATGATTAAAGTAATTATTGTTGAAACCAATTCAATAAAGGTTTCTTATTTTTTCGACTTGTCGAGACCAATGAGAAATCCATTGAATTGATTATTAACTGATTTTTGCCTCAGTTGACTGGCATACAAGTGACACTGTACCAAA
>JAGVCC010000236.1 GCA_020059395.1 Chitinophagales bacterium
ATTATCGTGGTATAAAAAATTTTTTGGCGTAGGTTCAATCCCCTCAGTAAACCACTTTTTGTAAGTTGTTACAACATGCAGTAAATCTTTGTTGTCTATCAATTCGTCTAAATGATTTGTTTCAATTTCTTCTAAAATATAATTTGCTACTTTTTGTTGTGCATCCCAGTCTTTCAAACCAAATTCCAGCAGGCTGCGTACCATGGCACGTTCATGCATTTCGTCTTTATTAAACAAACCAATTGTGTCTTCATCACCAATGGGCAATACTGTGGTTTCCTGTTCATTAAATTGCTGCTGTCTTGTCTGCTGGTTTTCAGTTTTTGCAATTTTTTCTCTTATAAACTTATTAACCAACACATGAAGTCCGCCTTCTTCAATCTTTAAAATTTCGGAACAACGTTTTATATAATCCTGTTGCTTGGTAAAATCTTCAGCCTTGTTAATGCGTGCAATGGTTTCTGCAATTTGATTAACCACCTGGCTTTTTTTATTAGTATCCGTTCCTGCATCTTTTAACGCAATTTCTAACTGAAAAAGAATGACATCTTTTTTATTACCGGCAATAAACTCTGTAAAAGCCGCAGCACCCACTTTATTTACATAACTATCTGGGTCTTCTTTATTCGGTATTAAAACAAGTTTTACATTAAGGCTTTCTTCCAATGCCAAATCAAGCCCACGCAGGGATGCCTTAATACCAGCGTTATCACCATCGTAAATTATAGTAAGATTATTGGTGTATTTTTTTATCAGCCGCAATTGGTCAGGCGTAAGAGATGTGCCCCCGCTTGCCACTACGTTTTCAATACCTGCCTGATGCAGGCTTACCACATCAGTATAGCCTTCCACCAGCAAACATTCATCCGCTTTGTCAATTGCCATACGGGCAAAATAGCTGCCATACAGCAGTTTGCTTTTTACATAAATTTCGTTTTCGGGAGTGTTTATGTATTTAGGGGCTTTATCGTTATTTTTTATTATTCTTGCACCAAAACCAAGCACTTTACCACTTTGGTTGTGTATCGGAAAAATGATGCGGCCACGGTAATTATCGTACGCATTACCATCTCTTACGGCCACCAAACCGCTTTTTTGTAAAAGATCTAAACTGTATTGCGCCGCCACTGCTTGTTTTGTAAAACTGTCTCTTGCTTCGGGGTTAAAGCCCAGTTGAAATTTTTTAATAATTTCCTCTCTAAAGCCACGCTGCTTTAAATAACTAAGGGCAATATCCTGTCCGTCATCTGTTTCCAACAATGCATGGCTGAAAAATTTTTGGGCAAAATTGTTTATAATGTATAAACTGTCGGCAACAAGCTGCTGCTGTTTAAATTCGGGACTTGTTTCTGTTTCTTCAATTTCAACATTATATTTATTGGCCAACCAGCGCAGTGCCTCCACATAGCTGTATTTTTCATGCTCCATTAAAAAACTAACGGAGTTGCCGCTGCGGCCGCATCCAAAACATTTGTATATTTCTTTTGCCGGCGAAACAGTGAACGAGGGGGATTTTTCGTTGTGAAAAGGGCAGAGGCCCAGGTAATTGGTGCCACGTTTTTTCAGTTTTATGAATGAGCCTACAATATCGATGATATCAATACGGCTCAAAATCTGCTGTATGGTGTTTTGTGTAATCAAAATTTTTAATAATGGGAAGTGCAATTTAACAATCTATTTCATTTTTGTGGGTAAGATTATCGTCTTAAAATATCAATGGCACGATTTATGAAAAATTGACGGAGTTTTCATCCTAAAAACTAATTACTGATTATCTTTAACGCTCAAAAAAAAACACACAAACAAATGAAGAAGTATTTTTTAATGGCAACAGTGCTGCTAGCAGGTGTTGCTGCAATTGGCCAAAGCCTGGAGGATATTAATAAATATATGCTGCTTAATCAAAACAAAAAAGCAAAAGAGTTGGTAGATAAATTTTTAGCCGAATCAAAAAATGTAAATAAAGCAGATGGTTGGTTTTATAAGGGACGCATTTACAACGCAGCTTCAAAAGACTCAGGAATAGCCGTATCGGAGGCAATGAACTTAAAAATTCAATCTTTTGAAGCTTTTAAAAAATGCCAAACTTTAGATGCAAAAGATGTAAGCTTAAAAAATGAGAGCTATGTGTCTTATTTTGATTTGTATCAAACTTTTTTTCAGCTTGGCGCAGATGAATACAATGCTAAAAATTATAAGAGTTCTTTTGAAGGGTTTAAAAACGCCTTAAACATACACGAATATGTAAGCAGTAGGGGTTATGAATACAAAGGCTTTAAATTTTCTGCATTTGATACTACTACTACCGAATATACAGCATCTGCCGCATACCTAGCAAAAGATACAGTAACTGCAATGGAATATTATAAAAAAATTGCCAATGCAAATATAGGTGGAGAAAAATACCTGAACATTTATCAATCGTTAGCAGAGTATTATTTAAAAATTAAAGATGAATCTAATTTAAAAGCCATACTGGAAAAAGGCCGCACCATTTATCCTCAGGATGATTACTGGACAGAAGTGGAAATAGAAGCCGTTGCAAAAGCTGGTAATAAGCAAGCCCTGCACGCTAAATACGAGGAATTGATGAAACGCAATCCGGGTGAGTATAAATGGAGTTATAATTTGGGTGTAGACCTATTTAATGGATTATACACTGCGGATGAAAAGCCAACAAACCCCATTGCAGCTAAAGCAAAACTTACAGAAGTGCTTAAAACAAGTATTGCGGCTCAAGGCGACAAAGGCATTGAAGCTAAAATGCTGATGACAAGGCATGCATATAATGACGCCTACGATTATCAGGACAGTGCTAAAAAACTAAAAGGCATGACGCCGGATATAGTAAAGAAACGTAACGAAGCCAAGGCAATGTTTTTGAAAAAGGTAGATGAATGCCTGCCTTACGCAGAGAGTGTTTCCAGCTTTTATGGCGCACAGGCAACGCTTAAGCCCACGCAAAAATCCAATTACAAAATTGTGCTTGATTTACTAAGCCAGTTGTATTCCGCTAAAAACGATTTGAAAAAAGCTGCTGAATACGATAAGAAAAAGGCAACGGTAGATAACTTGTAACCATGTAAATAAAATTTAAAAACCCGGCATATACTATGCCGGGTTTTATTTTTATATTAAGTTTTAATGCTACTGTCCGCCGCCGCCCTGCCCACCAATACGTATTTGCATTCTGCCATCACCATTCTGCATATCTTTTGCGGCTTTTAAGGTTACATCTTTGGGTATATCAAATTCTTTATCTGCAATTTCTTTATCAATAACCAGTTTAGTAACCTCAACTACCATTTTGCGGCCCCTGTTCATTTTTACTTCGTACTGCATAGGAAAACCAGCAAGTTTGCTAAAACTTGTTACAGCTGTAGTGCGTCCGCCAGACCCAAAACCTGCAGCTATACCACCAGTATTACTAATCCCCTGCAGCGTCACGTCGGGCAGGTACCAAACAATGCTGCTGTCTTTATTACCATTTTGGCGGGTATTAACTATTAACGCTTTTTTACATTGCTGTCCGGCAATTTTTTTAGTTTCTTCCACATACCTAATATCAGTTGCAACTATCTGCTGCCCCGAATTATTATTTGCAAAACCACCCTGCGTACCACGGCTTTGCATCAGGCTGTCCATGCGTTTGCGCATTTCTTCCTGCTCCGCATCAGTGGTATAAAAACCAGTTTTATTACCCATCATTTCCAAAATGGTGGTGGTTAGTTTTTTTGCATTGTCACGTATTATGGTGGTGCGGCTCATTTCATTTTCGGTAAATGTTTTTATTAAATCACCTTTTAATGTGGTTACAGCTTTCGTCTCGCCGTCGCCACCAATAATAAACCGGCGTTGTTCGGCTCCTTCAGGTGCAGGTGGTGGAGTAATACCATCTTCGTCACCTTCAGGTGAAGTAATAGTAGTTTTTGTAGTAATAATTGCTTGGGTGATAGTTTTGGGCTGAGCGTAAGCTGTAGCTGCAGCCGCTACAAAAAGCAGGGAAAGAATTTTTTTCATATTTAGTGTTTGATATCAAAAATACGAATCTGTTCGTAATAAAATATAAATTCCAATTATTTTTCCACTTTTTAACAGATAAATGCAAAACACACTGCAATAAAATGCTTGTGCGAAACCTGTTGATAAATATGAATATTTACCCTGAAAACAAAAAAAAACTTTACCTGCATTCCGTTATATTTGCCGCCTTACAAAAACGTGAAACAGTGCGATTAAAGAGCTTAGAAATTAAAGGGTTTAAAAGTTTTGCTGATAAAACAGTTTTAAATTTTGACGAAGGTATTACCGGCGTAATTGGGCCTAATGGCTGCGGCAAAAGTAATATTGTTGACAGTATACGCTGGGTAATTGGCGAGCACAAAATAAGCAACCTGCGCAGTGAAAATTTAGAAAGCCTTGTTTTTAACGGCAGCAAAAGCCGTAGCGCCAGTGGTTTGGCAGAAGTGAGCCTTACTTTTGAAAATACAAAAAACCTTTTACCTACCGAATTTAATACTGTAACCGTAACCCGTAAGTACTACAAAAATGGGGAAAGCGAATACCGCCTTAACGATGTGCAATGCCGTTTGAAAGACATTCATAACCTGTTTATGGATACCGGTGTAAGCACCGACAGCTATGCCATTATTGAACTGGGCATGGTGGACGATATTATTAAGGATAAAGAAAACAGCCGCCGTAAAATGCTGGAACAGGCTGCAGGTATAACCATTTACAAAACAAGAAAGAAAGAAGCGAAGCTGAAATTAGATGCTACTGAGCAGGATTTGGCACGTATTGAAGATTTACTTTTTGAAATAAACAACCAGTTAAAAAGTTTAGAAAATCAGGCTAAAAAAGCAGAGAAATATTACGAAATAAAAAAAGAATACAAAGAAATAAGTATTGAACTGGCAAAGGCGGCGCTGGAAGGTTTTAATATTACTTACCGTGACTTAAACCACCAGCAGCAGGAAGAAGTAGATAAACGGCTGGAGCTGGAAGCTGCCATTGCTTTGGAAGAGGCTGCACTGCAACAGGAAAAACTGGGCTTTATAGAACAGGAAAAAGCCCTGCAGCAAATGCAGCATGCTTTTAATGACATGCTGGATGGCCTGCGCAGCAAAGAAAGTGATAAAAATTTGAGTGCACAGCGCCTGCAATATTTAAAAGAAAGAGAAACCAGCCTGAATGATTTTTTACAAAAAGCAGGTGGCCAGTTAAAAGGACTGGAAGAAAGCATTGGCTTTACCAGTAACCAGATAAATGAAGATGAAATAAAGCTGGAAGAGTTTGAAGGAAGATTGGAAGAATTAAAAAATGCGGTAGAAGACAAACGAAAAATATTTGACGAAAAACGCAGCAGTATTGATGAGCTTCGTAAAGAAAACCAGGCCATACAGCGCAATCAGTTTGAAGCCGAAAAGAAAGTGGCTGTAGCTGATACTTCTATTCAAAACCAGCAGCGCACCATACACCAGATACAAGAAGAAAAAAATCAACGTAAAGCCCAGTTGCAGCAGTTAGAAGCAGATAAAAAAATTAAAGAGGAAGAGCTGCAGCAAAAGAAAATAGATTTACAGCAACTGCAGGATCATCATGAATATACTAAGGAGCAAATTTTAGCAACACAGAATATGCTGGAAGGTTTGCGTTTGGAGCTTGCAGAAGAAAACCGTTTATTAGACAGTAAGAAGAATGAATACGCCTTATTGAAAAGCCTTATCGATTCTATGGAAGGCTATCCGGAAAGTGTTAAATTTTTACACAATAATCAGGGGTGGAATCATACAGCACCATTATTGTCGGATATTATTTATGTAAAAGAAGAATACCGTGCCGCTGTAGAAAATGTGCTGGAACCTTACCTTAACTATTATGTGGTAAACAATTTAGAAGAAGGACTGCAGGCAGTACATTTACTGGATAATAATAAAAAAGGAAAAGCCAATTTCTTTTTGCAGGATAAGTTTACTGGTTTTGACGAAGCTCATCAACCAGAAGGCACCATACCTGCGTTAAGCGTAGTGGAGTTTGATGGCAAATATGCCAATCTTGCAAAACATTTATTAGGCAATGTATTTATTGCTGAAAATGAAGATGCCCTGCGCAACAGCAACGGCGCTGTAGTGCTTGAAAAAACCGGTAAATACGTAAAAGGAAAATACTCTTTAACAGGCGGCAGTGTTGGTTTGTTTGAAGGTAAAAAAATTGGCCGTGCCAAAAACTTAGAAAAACTGGCAGAAGAAATTGCAGCACAGGAAATAGTGGTGCAAAATTTAAAAGCTGTAATTGCAACAAGGCATAACGAGGTAATTGCTTACAATGAGCAGTTGAAAGAAAATGCCATTAAGCAAACACAACAGGATATAAATAATCTCACCAATCATGTATTTTCTCTGCAGAACAAAATTGAAAATCTGCACCATTTAGAAGAAACCAGCAGCAGAAGGATAGATGAATTACAGGAGCAGTTACAAAATAACCACGACGCTATTGCAAGCACCAGGGATGAACTGGAAAAATTTAATACACAGCTGGAAGAGCTGAGCGATAAAATGCAATTGATAGAGCAGGATTATGCTGCCGCTGAACAGGAATACAGTTTTGCAACAGCTGCTTACAATGATGGTAACCTGCAATACACAAGGCAGCAAAGCAAAGTAACTTCATTAAAACAGGAGTTTGAGTTTAAAAGCAACCAGTTAAAAGATTTACAGGAGCAGGTAGAAAGCAGCAATACACAATTAACAGAAGCAAGCAGCAACATTACAGAAACTGCGGCTGCACTGGAAGCTTTGGAAGTCCTGCTGGTTACCATGCTGCAAAATAAAGAGGCGGAAGAAAGAAAGCTGAATGAGGCTGATCAGGCTTACTACAATTTGCGTAATGCCCTAACTGAAAAAGAAAGTGAGCTGCGCCACAAACAAAAAAGTAAAGAAGGTATTGATACTTTACTAAATGAGATAAAAGATAAATTGACAGAACTGAAACTGCAGTTGGCCGGTATGAAAGAGCGGTTGAATGTGGAGTTTAAGGTAGATTTAGATGCCATTATTGACGAAGCAAGAACGGGAGCCACCCCATTGGAAGAATTGCAGGAAAGAAGCGAAAAAATGCGCAAACGCCTTGAAAACATTGGTGAAGTAAATCCAACTGCTATTGAAGCGTATACGGAAATGAAAAAGCGCTATGAGTTTATTTTAGAACAAAAGAATGATTTGGTAACTGCTAAGGACAGCCTGATGCAAACTATACAGGAAGTGGAAGCAACAGCCAATCAGCAATTTTTAGATACATTTAATCAGGTAAGGGAAAACTTTCAAAAGGTATTTAAGGCATTGTTTACAGAAGATGATACTGCCGATATGATTTTGGTGGACCCCGAAAATTTGGCTGATACAGCCATTGACATTGTTGCCAAACCAAAAGGCAAACGCCCCAGCAGTATTACACAATTAAGTGGTGGAGAAAAAACATTAACTGCCACTGCCATGTTGTTTGCTATCTACTTAATTAAGCCTGCACCATTCTGTATTTTAGATGAGGTGGATGCGCCGCTTGACGATGCCAACGTAGGAAAGTTTACCAACATGATTAAGAAGTTTAGCGAAAACTCTCAATTTATAATTGTAACACACAACAAACAAACCATGAGCGCTGTAGATGTTATTTATGGCGTAACCATGCAGGAAGCAGGCGTAAGCAAGCTGGTGCCTGTTGATTTTAGAAGTTTGAATTAAAAGGTTATATTTAGTTATTGTTAACCTTTAAAACAAATAGCATGGAAGGTGTAATTGTTTCATTAATTCTTGGTGCTGTTGCCGGCTGGTTGGGCGGGCAGTTATTTAAAGGCAGCGGACTGGGCCTTATTGGCAATATCGTTGTTGGTATTGTTGGTGGCTGGCTCGGTTACTGGCTCTTCGGCAAATTAGGTATCAGTTTAGGTACCGGCTGGCTGGGCTATATTTTAACAGCTGCCATTGGCGCTGTTGTTTTACTGGCAATACTTAATTTGGTATTGCCCCAAAAAAAGTAAAACGGTTAAAGCCTTATCTTACTATTATTGCATAAAGGATATTCATTTTTTGAATATCCTTTTTTTATAAAAATTTATTCATGCTTAAGACAATTGTACTACTTACCGCAAGCAATATATTTATGACTTTTGCCTGGTACGGCCATTTAAAGAACACCACTATCCCTTTATGGAAAGCAGTGGCTATTAGCTGGGGCATTGCTTTTTTTGAGTACTGCCTTATGGTGCCTGCCAACCGGTTGGGTTATGATAAAGGGTTTAGTGGCTTTCAGCTTAAAATAACACAGGAGGTAATTACACTGGTGGTGTTTGCAGTATTTGCAGTGCTGTATTTAAAAGAACCCCTTCACTGGAAGTACTTTGTAAGCTTTACATTTATATTAGGCGCTGTATATTTTGCATTTATGAAATAGTAGCAAAAACCACAATGCTATTTTTTACCTGTTCAGCAGGCTGGTTTACCGTTTCGGTAAATTTTACTTAACTATGACCATAACTGGTATTAATTTGGTAGGGTTATCAAGGTTAAAAATATCTGTCACCAAATTAATTTTTCGTATGAAAAACAAAAAACCTTTGTTGTTGCTGTGCCTCATTATGGCAACAGCTGTTGTTACATTCTTTTCCTGTCAAAAAAATGTAGTTGCTCCCGCTGATGAAACCAATATCCCCGCCGGTAAAAGTGAGCTGCAGATAATGCTTACCGATGATCCATCCCAAATATTCGACTCAATTTTTATTGACATTAAAAGGGTGGAAGTAAAAGTAAAAGACAGCACCGGAGCAGAGCGCTGGGATACATTAACCATTCGTGCCGGTGTATACAACATCCTGCGTTTCCGTAATGGACTGGATACTTTGCTGGCTATTGGTTATATCCCTAACGGAGAAATTAAGAAAATACGGTTAACGCTGGGAAGCAATAACTATGTAATGCTTAATGGTGTTTCAATTCCATTAAACCTTACCAGCAGCGATGCTGTAATTACTATTGATGTAAATGGCCATGTTGACCGGATTGGTACACGCCGCTTTAAAATCTGGTTAGATTTTGACGGGCATGGCTCCATACGCATTAAAAGTAACGGCAGGCTGGAGTTGAAGCTGAAGCTCTCACATTTCTGCAATGGCAACTCAGGAGAAATTGAAGGAGAGATAAGGCCTTCGGGTGCTTTACCGGCTGTAGTAATGGCAATAGCTGGTACAGATACATTAACTGCAATACCGGACAGAGATGGAGAATTTAAAATAAGAGGTATAAAAACAAGTACAGCCACACTTATCATTACACCATCCAATGGCTATAAAGACTCTGTAATTACCAATATTCAAATACGCAGGGGCGATGATACAGATTTAGGGAAAATTGTTTTGCATAGGTAGTTCTAAATAAGGTTTACTTATGGGCCGGTGATTCTTCACCGGCTTTTTTTATATTACCAATTCAAGTACTACCTTCGGCACTTAATTTAATTAATGAAATTAGTAACTGCATTTTTTCGGCTGGTACGCTGGCCAAATTTGGTGTTTATTGTGGTTACGCAGTGTTTATTTTATTTCTGCATTACGCTTCCCATTTTTAACAGTTATCATTCCACCCCGGCTTTAAATGAATTAATGTTTTGGCATGTAGTGGCTGCCTCGGTATTTATAGCTGCAGCAGGTTATATTATTAATGACTATTTTGACCTGAATATAGACAGGATAAATAAGCCTAATAAATTGGTAGTTGAAAAAATTATAAAGCGCCGGTGGACGATTGTATGGCACCTTGTATTATCCATTGCAGGTATTTTAATATCAACTATAACATACCTGCATTTACCCGACTGGCATACGCTACTGGCAGCAATTATAAATCTTGTATGTGTAGCAGCCTTGTGGCTGTACTCAACAACTTATAAACGAAAACTGCTTACAGGTAATTTACTAATATCCCTTTTAACTGCATGGGTAATATTGATATTGTATCTGGTTAATCTTAAAAGTTGGTTTGCCGTAAAAGTAATGTATGAAGTAAAGCATAATTACGAAATGGCTGCAGTTAAATTATTTAAGTATGCTATTCTTTACGCAGGCTTTGCCTTTATTATTTCTTTAGTAAGAGAAGTGATAAAAGATATGGAAGATATAGAAGGCGATGCAAAATACAATTGCAAAACCATGCCTATTGTGTGGGGCATACCCGCCACCAAAGTTTTTGTTGCTGTTTGGATTGTGGTATTGGTGGGTGCATTAATAGTTATACAGTTTTACGCACTGCATTTGGGCTGGTGGTGGAGTGTTGTGTATTGTGTGGTTACTATTATAGCGCCGCTTATCTGGATTTTGCAAAAACTTTACAAAGCACAAGTGCCAAAAGATTATCACCTGTTAAGTACTGCTGTAAAACTGATAATGTTAACAGGTATATTGTCAATGATTTTTTTTAAAATTTACGCCTGATATAAATTTTCTGATGCAGCAAATAATTTTAGCTTCACAATCTCCACGCCGTAAACAGTTGTTAGAATGGGCAGAAGTACCATTTGAAGTAATTGTAAAGGAAACAGATGAAAGTTACCCCAATCATTTATCCGTAACAGATATTGCAATACACATTGCAAAAAA